>JAPOVQ010000024.1 GCA_026708035.1 Chloroflexota bacterium
CCGCCTGGCGACGCCCCATGGTCCGCCCCGCCCCTGGGTTTATGCAAAGGTCTCCTGGTGGGAGAGGGTTGGGGTGAGGGGGATCCGAGACTCGGGCATCGGATGTCGCCCATTGATGCAAAGGTCCCCATGGGGAGAGGGCCGGGGTGAGGGGATTCCCCGGCCGTCATTCGGGAGAGGTGCGGAGTCCAGCCCAAACGCCGCAGGCACGCACCTGCCGCCTGTTCGCTATTTGTTCGTTCGGTATTTGTCTGGTACTATCGCCGCACACCGACCGCAGCCGCCGCGCACATGCAGAATCTCGGCTCAGCCGCCTGGAACGGGCGCCGGGTGGTCATGCACGCCGACATGGATGCCTTCTATGCCGCCGTCGAGCAGCGCGAGCGGCCGGAGCTGCGTGGCAAGCCCGTAATCGTCGGCGGCTCGCGCGACGGACGGGGCGTCGTCACGGCGGCTTCCTATGAAGCGCGGGCGTTCGGCGTGCACTCCGCCATGCCCTCGCGCCAGGCCGCACGCCTTTGCCCTCAGGCCGAGTTCGTTCCCGGACGCATGGACCTCTACGCCGAGGTGTCGAGCCGGATGATGGACCTGTTCCGCGCCTACACCCCGCTCGTCGAGCCGCTGTCGCTGGACGAGGCCTTCCTCGACGTCACCGGCTGCGAGCGCCGCTACGGGACGCCGTCGGAAATCGCGCATCACCTGCGGGCGGCCGTGCGCGAGCACGAAGACCTTCCAATCTCCGTCGGCGTGGCGACTACGAAGTCGGTGGCCAAGATCGCTTCCCAGGTCGCCAAGCCCGACGGCTGCCGCGTCATCGCTCCCGGTGCCGAGTCTGACTTCCTCGACCCGCTGCCCGTCCGCATGGTCTGGGGCATTGGACCCAAGACGGCGGCCAAACTCGGGCGGCACGGCGTGACCACCATCGGTGATCTGGCCCGCATCGACCCGGAGCGGGTCCACGCGGGCTTTGGCGGCGGCGCCGCCCAGGCCGCCGTGCGCTCGCGCGGCGTGGACCCGCGAGCCGTGGATCCCGCGCGCGGGCGCCGCTCGGTGGGCAACGAGGTCACCTTCGACCGCGACGTTGACGACGGGACGGTTGTGGTGGACTACCTGCAGCAGCTTGCCGAGCACGTGGGCCAGCGGCTGCGCGCCAAGCACCTCCGCGCCCGCACGATCAGCGTCAAGGTGCGCTACGCCGACTTCCGCACCATTACGCGACAGACCACGGTCGGGGCGGCCGTGGATATCGGCGCCGCCATTTTCGCGGTGGCCCGTGAGCTGTTTCTGCGCGTGGCGCGCGCCGACGATGTCTACCGCCTCGTGGGGGTTCACGCCACCGCGCTCGAGAGCTTCGACTACCGCCAGCTGCCGCTGCGGCCGGCGGAGACGCGCGAGCGACGGCGGCTGGACGAAGCGCAGGACCAGATCCGACAGCGATTCGGCGACGCCGTGCTGGCGCCCGCGTCGCTGCTCGCCAGCCAGGCGCGCATGAGCGCGAGTCGATACGCCTGGCGCGACGCGGTGCTCGGATGATGCGACCGTCACTCCACGTCCGCCTCCCTCTCCCGTGGGGAGAGGGTCGGGGTGAGGGGATTCTCCCGCGTCGGCCACGTCCGCTCCCTCTCCCCGCTGTGGGAGACGGCCTGGGTGAGGGGGACTGCTGCCAACGTCCGCTCCCTCTCCCTGGTGACAGGGTCGGGGTAAGGGGGGGGCTCCCGCGTCGGCAACGCCCGCTCCCTCTCCCCAGGGAGCGGGCCGGGGTGAGGGAGACTGCTGCCAACGTCCGCTCCCTCTCGCTGGGGAGAGGGTCGGGGTGAGGGGACTTCCGCAACCGACAAGCGGCAGAGATTCCACGACCGTCATTCCGGCGCACGCCGAAATCCGGGCCCGGCGCCATTTCCGACCGGGTAGGGGCGGCCCTTGTGGCCGCCCGATATCGCCGCCCCGCCCGTGGCCGTCGGCAACGCCCGCTCCCTCTCCCCAGGGAGAGGGCCGGGGTCAGAGGGACCGCCGGCATGCCTCTCGTTCGTTGAACTCACGTGCAGTTGTGGAATCGGCGCTGGACGCGCCCCCGATGGTCGACGCCGGAATCGATTGGAGGCCAGCATGAGCCGCTCACCCGACACGTTCTTTGCCCTGCTGCGGCAGGTTGCCGACGAGCGCGGCGGCGGACCGGACGTGGTGCGGTCGCGCCTGGCGGCGGTGCGTCGCGACCGCCGGCGTCTGGCGCGGCTCGAACGCCTCTACGGCTACGCCCTGCGCCATCCGGCCCCTGACCGCGATCGGGTGCTGCGCGCCGTGGCCGGCCAGGTGCTGGAGCACGGCGCCTCGTTCGTGCTGGGTCGCGGTTCGCGCGAGGCCCAGCTGGCCTTGAGCTGGGGGCACCAGGTCTATCGCGAAGTGCATGCCGCGCGGCGTGACTTGCGATTCACCCGCGGACCGGGACCGCGCCAGCTCGTCGCCGACTGGCACTTCCAGTTCCCGGTCGTCGATCTGGTATTGCGGCACTTCCGCCGCCGCTGGCGCGGACACACGCTCATGATCCGGGACGGACGCCGCACCTACGTCCAGGACGGGTGTGGAATCAGCTTGAAACTGGCGCCCAGCCGAGGGGCCAAGGAGCCCTCGATCTGGTCGTCGCCGTCGGGCGGTGATATTCTGTCAAGTCAGGCGCATTTCGTCGCCGCACCTGGGAGGCAGGGGATGGCGTAGCTGCGTATGCGGTTCCTGCGGGGATCGGCCGAATCAATACGTGCCGTGCTCACCGCGGGCAACCTCATCGGGGCCGCGCCTCCATCACTCAGCGCCGAACAGCTCGCGCTTTTCCAGGCGCACTCGCGGCGCAGTTTCGCCGCCGTCGTCGACCAGGCCATCGCCGACGACGCTGACCTCATGCTCATCGCGGGCGGCCTGTTCGCGCGGTCGGAGCCGGGGCTCGACGACATTCGCTTTGCTTCCCAGTGTCTCGGGCGCGCCCGCGACGCCGGAATCGTGGCCATCGCCCTGGACGAGGCCGACAATCCCGCGACCGACAGCACCGGCATTACCTTCCTCGAAGAGCTTGGGCTCTTGGCCGGCGTGCGGCCCGACGGCGGTATTCGGAGCCGAACGGTCGACGTTGCCGGCGTCGCGCTTGAAGTTGGCGCGGCTCCAGCTTTCGGCCATGCCGATCCTGCGCCTCAGCATGCAGCTCTCCGTATCGCGCTGATCACCGACTCGGACGCGCTGCAGCGACAAGAGGCCATTGCCGCCGACGTCATCGTCCTTGGCAACCGGCCCGAGCCCGGGCAGCGTCAGCTGGGAAGCGTCTTCCTGATCTGCCCCGGGTGGTCCGCGCCCGCCGTGACCGAGCGGCTCTCGGAGTCGGGGTTTGCCCTCGTGGATCTGGATCAGGACGGCGTGATTGCCGCGGAATTCCGCGAGCTCGCGGGCGTCGCGCCCATCGTCGTCACGTTCACCGCCGGGGAGCTGGCCGACCGCGACCCCGCCGGGGTCATCCGCGAGCGAGTGGCCCCGCTGATCGGTGACGCCCCGCTGGTGACGCTTGAATTCGCGGGCGAGTTCTCGCGCGAGCTGTGGCATCGCTGCCGGGCTGCCGATCTGATCCGCCGGGCATCCGCCGACGGCACGCTGGTGCACGTTGACCTGTCACAACTCGACATAACAAGCGCCCCGACAGACGCACCCCCAACCCGTTCGTTCGTGGTGGAAGTGCGGCGCGCGGCCGATCAGCTATCCGCCGGCGCCGCGCCGTTGGATGACGCGGGCACCATGGCTCGGGCGCGCCGGTTGGTCGTCGATGGATTCCGGCGACGCGCCGAAAGCCGCGTCGCATGATTCTCCTGGAGCGGCTGACGGTTCGCGAGCTTGGCGCCCTGCACCGCGTCGACCTGGAGTTTCAGCCGCAAGGACATCATCTGATCACGGTCCCGCGTGACCAAGCGCAAGCCTTGCACGCGGCGCTGCTGACCTGTCTCTACGGCCCGCCCGACGGCATGCGCGCAAGGTCCGACGGCGCGATGATCGAGTGCGCGCTCGCCGCCGGCGGGCGCCCGCTCACCGTGCGACGCACGCTGCGGGCCACCGGTGGCGATGAGGCGGAGCTGGTGGTCAACCGCGGACCGCGCTCAACACCGATCCACGGCGAGGCTCAGGTGCGCGCGGCACTCGACAAGATGCTGGGACTTGATCGAGCGACGCTGGAATTGCTGGTGCGGCCGGAGCCCCGTTCCGAATTGCCCCCGCCAGCCGAGATCCGAGAGCTGCTGCGCCGCCTGCTCGGCGAGCGGCGTATCCAGGAAATGGAAGTCGAGTTTGCCGAAAGCCCGGCGCACCTCGAGGAAGAGGCTGTCGCGCGAGCGCGCGTCGAGCTGGCGCAGGCGGTGGCCCGGGCGGCGGCCAACGAGGACGAGATCGACCGCCTGGATCGCGCGCTGCAGCGCTGGCGCGTGCGCCAGGCCTTGCAGGCGCTCACCGCGGCATCGGAGCGCGCGGCGGAGGCCGACGCTTCCGAGCGCCGATATCGCGTGCTGCGCGGGCAATTCCTTGACGAGCGCGACCGCCTTGCCACTTACCGCGAGCTTGCCTCGCTCTGGGCGGATCACGCGCGGTGCGCCGCGGAATCCGCTCGCGCTCGCGAGCACATCGGGCGATTGGATGCGCGGCTGGGCCATCTTGCGTCCCTGGCACAGCGGGCCCGGACCGGCGGCGAGCGTCTGGCGGCGCTCGATCAAGCCTGCGACGCCGCCACCGCGGGCGCTGCGGCGTCGGAAGCGGCCGACCGCGCCCGGGCGAAGCGCGACCACCACCAAACCACCGCCCATGAACTCCGACAGGCTCGCTCCAATCTGGTCGAGGCCGAGGTGGTGCAGGCCAAGGCTCAGGCCGGCGCCGAGCGGGCCCGCACCCTGCGCAAACGCGCCCACGAAGACGAGCACCTCCCCACCGCGCACCGCCTGTGGGGCCGGCTCAACGACATCCTCCATGCCGAGTCCGGGCACGCGGGCGACGAGGCCGACCCCTCGGAACTGACGCGCGAGACCACTCGCATCAAGCAGGACCTTCGGTCACTGACGATCGAGGCTCAGCGCCGCCGAAACCGCCTGATGATGGCGGCTGTTGGCGTCGCGCTCGGCATCGTCCTGGCGACGATCGGTTTATCCGGCACGGCGCCGCTCGCGGTGTTGGGCGTGGCGATGGTCGTCGCCGGCGCGGCCGCGGGCGCCTGGTCGCTGTGGAGCCAGCGCGCCGATCACGCCCACGCGGAAGAGCTTCTGGACAAGCTGGCCGAGCTCGATCACGACCAACGCGACAGCGAGCAACACGCCACCCGCCTGGCCGCCAGTCGCCGGCAGCGGGCCAAGGTCGAGCAGGAGCTGGAGCGCCTCGGCCTCGAAATCCCCACGTCGCCCGAGCGCGCCCGCACACTGCGCGACAGCGCCACCGCCCGATTGCGCCGTATTGCCGACGGTGACCGCTCGGTCTCGACCGACGACCTCGAAGCCGACTGCGCTCGCACCCAGCGGGAGTTGGCCCACGCCGAGCGCGAGGTGCACCGGTTGCGCGCCCGCGTCGACGCGCTCGAGCGCTCCGGCGTGGAGGAGCGTGCGGCGGCCGCCGAAGCCGAGCTGCGCAGCCAGATCGAGGCCAGCGGGCGCGCCCGCGGTGACGCGGCTGAGTTGGCCCGGTCCCTCGACCTGCCCGACGACCACCGGGCGTTGGTCAGTGCCCGCGACGCCCAGCGGCGCGAGCTGAGCGCCATGCAAGAGCGCCTGGACCGGGGCGCCGACCTCGAGGCCGGGCGGCAGCGCGCGGTGTGGAAGCTCCACGCCGCCGAGAACGCGCTGCCGGGAATCGCCCAAGCCATCGACGCGCTGGTGGCCACCGACGCCGGGTTGCCGCGGGGCCAACCGCCTGACGAAGCGATTGGCCGCCTCGACGGACTGGTTGCCCTGGCCGACATCGTGGCCGCGGTGGGCGAATTGCGGGCAGCGTCAGGCGTGACCGAGGCGTCCGAGACAGCGCGAGTCGCGCAGGGCGGCGTCGCGCGGGCCACGACCGAGTTGGCCGGCGCCGTGCGGGCGACGGGCGCGCACGTCGACAACACCCCGACCGCGTCGGAAATTCGAGCCATCTTCCCCGACCTCGACCAGGACCGTCTGGAAGACGCGGGCGGCGCTCGGCGTCGGATGCAGCGGGCCCGAACCGCCCGACGGGAGTTCGACGAGCAGATCCGACAGCTCGAGCTCCGCACCGGCGCCGTGCGTCACGACGTCGACCTGGATGCGGCGCGCGCGGCGCTCGACGATCTCGTCGACCGGCGTCAGGTGCGGGCCGCCGCGTCGCGCCTGATGACCCACGCGCTCGATGCGCTGGCGAGCGGCGTCCGGAAGTCCACGGAGGCTGCCTTGCGTCGGATCATTGGCCGGGTGAGCGGCGGGATGTACTGGGACGTCCGCATTTCCCAGGACCAGGCCGTGCATGTCTGGGACGAAGCTCCCGAAGCCTGGAAGCCTCTCGGGGAGATCGCGGACGCGCTTCGTGACCCGATCGAGCTCGCCGTTGGCCTGGCCTTTCTCAGCGCCGTCCGCCCCCACGACGCGCCCTTTGCGCCGGCGTTCCTGTGGCTCGATGCCACAGGGGACGCCGCCGATGCCGAGACCGTTGCGCCCATGCTCGAGTCGCTGACTCACGGCGACTTTCAGCGATACTTTCCACAGGTCATCGCCACGTCCACCCGGGAGGGCTTGACCCGCGCGGGATTCGACCGTGTGGCAGACATCGTTGACGGCACGTCGGCGCCGTCGCCGGACGAAGCGGCCGACGCCCGCTGGCTCAAGGCCGTTGGCTGAGGGTTCGCTCGTCATCCGGCGGGAGGCGCCGCCGGCTGGCGGGGATGCCAAGGCACGACCGGCCACGAAGGCGGCCAAGCCCAAGCCTAAGCGCGAGTCGAAGCCCGGCGCCGACCAGCCGGCGGCCAAGTCCACTGAAGAGCCCCCTGCCAAGGCGCCCGCCGCAAAGGACGACGGCGCGTCGCCGTCGGAGCTGGATCTCGCAACGCCGGCCCCGCGCGGCTACCGGCCGCGCAGCTCCGGCCCGCGCGCCGCGCGCGATTACACCCGGGTCACCTCCAGCCTCATGTGGCTGGGTGGACTGGTCACGCTGGCGCTGCTGGGCTACGTGCTGGTCTTCACCTCGCCGGACCGCACCGAAAACGTCTTGGCCTTCGTGGCCCTGTCCGGCTTCGGCGCCTTTTTCTTTGCCTGGGCCATAGGCGCCTGGCTGCGCACCGGCGACGACGCCGCTGAGCCTCGACTGCCCGCGTTGACCGTCACCCGGCAGGCCGTCCTCGTCGCCGTGGGCGCCTTGGCGGTGGCGACGGCGGCGGTAAACAGCGTCGCCACGCCCGCGGCGGTGATCCTGATCGTCCTGGTCGTCATCAGCGCCGAGTTGCTCATCCGGCGCATGCCCTTCGGCCGGTGAGCACGCCTGACGCCTACGCGTCCATTGCCGAGCTTTATGCGGCCGAGCATGACGACTGGGACTACGATCTCCCGCTGTACGCCCACCTGGCCGAGCGCGTCGGCGGACCGATTCTGGATTTGGCCTGCGGCACCGCGCGCGTGGGCACGGCTCTGGCGGCGGCTGGATTCGAGGTGCACGGGGTCGACGCGTCGCCGGCGCTCCTGGCTATCGCGCGCCGACGAGCGGAGGAGCGTGGCCTGGAAGTCGAACTCGAGCAGGGCGACATGCGGCGCTTGTCGTCGCGCGTCCGATTCGGCGCGGTCTTCTGCGCGCTGGATTCATTCCTGCACCTGGCGTCCATGCAGGATCAGCTCGACACGCTGGAAGGCGTGAGCGGCGTGCTCGAGCCGGGAGGAATCCTGTGCGTGGACGTCTTCAATCCCACGCTCGATCGGCTGGCGGCGTGGGACGGCGTGCTCCGGACCCAGGGCAGCTTCAGGGACGCCGAAGGAACGGCGGTGACGCATTTCGTGTCGTGGGTGGTGGACCCCGGCACGCAGCGCATCGACGCACTGCACACCTACGACTCGCTCAGTGCCGACGGCCACGTGCAGCGCCGCGTAAGCCGCATGCCCCTGCGCTACGTACATCGATTCGAGCTGGAGCTGGCCCTGCGCTGCGCCGGATTCGACCGGATCGAAACCTACGGCACCTGGGCTCTCGACCCGTTCGACGGCGAAGGCGACCGCCTCATCGCGGTCGCGACCAAGCTGTAGATATCGCCGACCGCCACTCCCTCTCCCGTGGGGAGAGGGTTGGGGTGAGGGGACTGTCCCTTTCCGTCATTGCGGCGGAGGCCGCAATCCAGTCCGGTTTGTCCGGCGCGGCCCAAAATCGCGAGCGTCTGGTGCTTCTTCGGACGCTCCTTAGAGCGACCATCGCCCCAGCACCACCCCATCGTCCGACGCCTGCCGATAAGCCGCCGCCGGCCGCGCCAGCCGCACCGTGCTGGCGACCGTTTGAAATCCGAGCCGCGACATGGTGGGCAGCGCCTCTCCCGACCCCACGGGAAGATTCAACTCGACATAACGCAACTGCCGGGCCACGGCCAGGCGCCCCAGGCCACGGCACGCGGCCGCCACCGAGTGACCGTCGTACCCCATGTACCCGACTCGCGCCTCTAGGACCTCGCCGACAGGAACCGCCTCGGGATCGCAGACGAGCCACGCGCCCGGCCCCAGCGCTATGAAGGCGGCATCCGACAGGGGAACCGCCGCCGCCCGCCGGCAGGTGTAGGGGCGGGTCTCAGACCCGCCCGATCCGTCAGTCATCGGTTCATCTGAGCCAATTCGAGGATCCAAGGGCCGAACCTCAAGCTCCGCCGCCCTGCCCAATGTCGCCAACGAGGCTGCATCCGCCCGCAGGCGCAGGGTCACGTCCACCGGCCGCAGGCCGCGCCGGGCATAGGCGCCCAGCGCCACGCCATCGTTCGGCGACGCTTCCAGGCCGACCATGGCGCAGCCGACGCCTTCCAGGAACTCAAGCGCCGCCGTCGTCAGCGCGCGTCCCACGCCCACGCCGCGATACGCCGGATGAACCCCGAGTCCGCCGATCCAGCCGACATCCGGCTCGACGACGGCGAAGACCGCGCCCACGGGTCCGAATCCGGGCGCGTCGACCACCCACGCCCCGGCGCATTGCGCCTGCCAGCGGCTCGCCATGCCGTTCGAGATGAGGACGCGGAGGCCCGTGGGGCTGGCGCCGGGCGGCGGCGCAAACGCCTGCGTGAGCACATGCGCTACCGAGTCGACGTCCTCCGACCGCATGCGCCGCGCCGCCGGCGCACTCGCACCGTCGCTCGACCGAGAGTCCGTGGCTGGCGAGTGCGGCACGCTAGAATCGCCCTCGTTGTCGCGGCTTCGTCGGCCGCCCGTCTGGTTCACCCGTGCAGGAGGCAAGTGTGGCGTTGCTCACGCATTCCGGCCTGGCGCCCGCCATGGGGCGGCTGGGCACCGAGACGGCATTTGCCGTGCTGGCTCGCGCTCGACAGCTCGAAGCGCAGGGTCGCGACGTCATTCACCTCGAAATCGGTGAGCCGGATTTCGACACCCCCGCCAACATTATCGAAGCCGCCAAGCGCGCGCTCGATGACGGATTCACCCACTACGGCCCTTCGGCCGGACTGCCCGAGCTTCGCGCCGCCATCGCATCCCACGTGGGTGAGACTCGGGGGATCGTCATCGATCCCGACGAGGTCGTCGTCACCCCGGGCGCCAAGCCGATCATGTATTTCGCCATCACGGCGTTGTGCGGCCCCGGCGACGAGGTGCTCTATCCCGACCCCGGCTTCCCCATCTACCAGTCGGTGGTCGATTTCGTTGGCGCGACCCCGGTGCCGCTGGCGTTGCGCCCGGAGCGCGAGTTTCGGCTCGACCTGGACGAACTGCGCGAAAAGCTGTCGCCGCGCACCAAGCTGCTGATTCTCAACTCGCCTCAAAACCCGACCGGTGGCGTGCTCGAGCCCGACGACATCCGGGCCATCGGCGAATTGCTGGCCGACCACGACGCCTACGTGCTCTCCGACGAGATCTACTGCCGCATCATGTACGGCGAGATCGAGCACGCGTCGATCGCCGCCGAGCCGGGCATGCGCGACCGCACGATCATCCTCGACGGCTTCTCCAAGACCTACGCCATGACCGGATGGCGCATGGGATTCGGCGTCATGCCAGTCGATCTCGCCTCCGCGTTCTCGCAGTTGCAGACCAACATCACCAGCTGCACCGCCAGCTTCATCCAGATCGCCGGCATCGAGGCGCTGCAGGGACCGCAAGACGCCGCCGCGGAAATGGTCGCCGAGTTCAAGGCGCGTCGTGACCAGGTCGTCAACGGCCTCAACGCCATCCCCGGCGTGTGGTGTCAGCGGCCGGCGGGAGCGTTCTACGTGTTTCCGCAGCTCTCCGGCTTCGATCGCGACGCGGACGAGATCGCCGCGCGGCTTCTTGACGAGGCCGGCGTGGCGGTGCTGGCCGGCAGCGCCTTCGGCGACGTGGGGCGCGACTCGCTGCGGATGTCCTACGCCAACTCGCGCGAGAACCTGCGGGAGGGCGTGAAGCGCATGGCCGACTGGCTGGCCGGCGCCAGAGCCTGAATCGCGGCCAGCACACCTCGAGCCTAGTCCCCTCGGGCGCCTTCTCCCCGGCGGTCCGGTTCCTTCCCCCTGAAAGGGGGAAAGTCAGGATGGGGGTCATCCCCGACCACCCAAGCGGGCCATTCGATTCCCCGCGGATCACCACCACCGCGAGGGATTCTCGAAACTCTCCCTACAGCGGTTCGAACCGCTCCACGTCGAAGCCGAAGATCGTCGCGCCGCCCACCTGGACCTCCGCCGGATAGGGCACCGCCAGCTCGCCCGGTTCCGCCATGGCGGGGATGGGACTCACCATCTGCACGCGGGTGGTGGCCCCGCGCTTGATCAGGGCCAACAGCTCGCCGATGCGCTCGTCGTCGACGCCGGTCAAGAAGGTCACGTTGCCCTGTTGCAGGAAGCCGCCCGCCGAATCGATGCGGGTGAAGCGAATGTCGGCGTCTCGCATCAGACCCGCCAGGCCGTCGGCGTCTTGCTGCTGCACGATGATGATGAAGAGCTTCACGAGCGACCTGCCGCATCGATGGGCGGCCCTTGCGCCGTGCCGGCCGCCAGGGGCAGCGGCGGCTGGACGGCCTCGGCCGCCCGCAGCGTGCGCGCCCCGATTTCGGGCTCCACACGCCGCCAAATCTCTTGGCTCAAATCTTCCGGTGACTGGGTCGCGTCGAGCACTGCCCAACCATCAGTCTCGGCCTGTTCCAGGTATCCGCGGCGCACCCGCGCGTGAAACTCAAGTTTCTGCGCGTTCATGCCGCCGGCCTTCTCCCAGTCGCTCCCGCGTTGCTTGAGGCTGCGCATCACGCCGATCTGCACGTCCAGGTCGAGCAGCAGCGTCACATCCGGCAGCACACCGGCCGTCGCGAACGCGTTCATCTGGTCCAGCTCGGAGATTTCCAGGCCGAATCCCGCTCCCTGATACGCCAGCGTCGACGCGGCAAACCGGTCGCACACCACCACGCCGCCGTCGTTCAACCAGGGGCGCAGGCGCTCGGCGACGTGCTGGGCGCGCGCCGCAAGCATCAGCAGCGCCTGCACCCGTGGATTCATTTCCGGCAAGGAGCGCTCGCGGAACATCAGGGCCCGCAGGCGTTCGCCAAGCTCGGTGCCACCGGGCTCCCGGGTCAGGAGCACGTCGAGACCGGCCTGCTGCAGCCGGTCGGCCAGCATCTGCGCCTGGGTGGATTTGCCGCTGCCCTCGGGCCCTTCGAAGGCGATGAACAGCCCGCGCCGCCTGCCGTCGACGCTCACGAGCGCGGCTTCGTCAGCGCCAGGCGCAGCCGCTGCGCCGGACCCGAGGCGTCTGAGCCGGGCCGGGACGGCGCGTCGCCGTCAACCGTGGCGCCGTCCTCGACCAATTCCATCAGGCACGACTCCATTTGCAAGACGGTGTTGCTGCGCAGCACGTAGACCGGCGTGCCGCGGGCCTCGGCATCGCGCAGCAGGCGGGGGCGGCGACGGAAGAAGCTGCGCAGGGTCATCACGACGTCGGCCCCGCCAAGATCGCGCACCAGGCGCGCATCGATCCCAGTGTTGATGATGGCCTGTTCCAGCCGATTGCGCCCCACGCCGAACGGAAGAATCTGCAAGCTTCCAGACGATGCCCGGCGCCGCTGCGTCGGGTCGGTTCCGCGCAACGCGGCGGCAGGACGCTCGGGATCGCGTGGCGGCTCGTTGAACGCCTCGCGCTCGGTGCGCCCGTCGGCCAGGCGCACGCGGCGCTCGCCGGGCGCCGGCAGCCCGCGCAGCACGGCGTCCACCGTCTCGGCCACGTCGGTATAGATGACGAACGAGTCGCGGCTGTGCAGCTCGATGAGCGTGTGAAAGCTGGGCGGCGCGCGGCGCTCCAGTACGGTCTTCTGCGTGCCGCGGCGGCGCGCCTCCTCGTCGCCCAGCGTCACGGCCTCGACGCCGCCGACCAGGTCGGCCAGCAACGGATTGAGCAGCACGTTCTCCAGCGTCTGGCCGTGGGCGGTGGCCACCAGTTGCACGCCGCGCTCGGCAATGGTGCGGGCGGCGCGAGCCTCGGCCTCGGTGCCGATTTCATCGACCACGACAACTTCCGGCATGTGATTCTCGACCGCCTCGATCATGACGCGGTGTTGCAGGTCGGGCTGCGCCACCTGCATGCGGCGCGCCCGTCCGATGCCGGCGTGGGGAATGTCGCCGTCGCCCGCGATCTCATTCGAGGTATCCACCACGACCACCCGGCGGTCCGCGTCGTTGGCGAGTACGCGCGCGATCTCGCGCAGCATGGTGGTCTTGCCGACGCCCGGTGGGCCGAGCAGCAGCAGGTTTCGCGGGGACGTGATGATGTCGGCCACAACGTGCGTGGTGCCGTGCAGGGCACGCCCGCGGCGGATGGTGAGCCCCACGATGCGCCCCGAGCGATTGCGCAGCGCCGAGAACCGGTGCAGCGTGCGAGCGATGCCGGCGCGATTGTCGGCCGTAAAGGCACCCACGGACGACACGACTTGGTCCAGGTCGTCGCCCGTGACCTCCCGTTCCAGCAGCGCCACCGACCGGGCGTCCAGCCGGGCCTCCGGAAAGCGCCCGATATCCAGCACGATCTCGACCAGCGTGTCCCAGTCGGACAGCGCCTGGAGGGCATCGCGAACCTCGGACGGTAGGGCCGTCAGGAGCCGGTCGAGCTCCTCGCCGTCGGACGCCGCGGGATGCGGCACCGGTCCGTTGGCGGCGGCGGGCGGCGTCGTCGTCGGTTCCATGGGCTACCCGGGCGCTCCGTCCAGCACGACGCCGCGCACCTGCGCCGCCGCCGGCACGGCCACCTCTCTGACCATGAGCATATGGCTGTTGGCGTGCGTGAATCCCAGCGCGTCGAG
This sequence comes from Chloroflexota bacterium, assembly GCA_026708035.1. Taxonomy (NCBI): domain Bacteria; kingdom Bacillati; phylum Chloroflexota; species Chloroflexota bacterium. Next base: position 13,453 of record JAPOVQ010000024.1, read on the forward strand.
AGCCGAGCCGATCGGCGATTGAGGCTCGCGGACTTGGATCCGCACGGGACGCGGCGCCGCGCTGCCCAATCGCCACAGCGCCCAGTGCAGCAGCTCACGTGCCTGATGGTGTCCGCGTGGGTGGAGCATGAGCGTAAGCCGATGACTCTCACCGGCGTCGACGCGCAGCTCCAGCCAGGCGACGAGTCCGTGATCGTCGGCGACCACGTGGCGTTCGATGGCCACGTCGCTCAGCCACCGCCAGAGGCCGGCGCTGCGCGGCGGCAGCTGCTCCATCTCCTCCATGGTGCGCGCTTCGGCGCGTTGCACGGCGGCCGGCGTGGTGGCGCGATAGAGCTGCATCACGTCCCAGGCATCGGGGGCTTCCTGTGGCCGCAGTCCGTCGATGTCCGGCGCCACGCTCACCGGCCCCGGCGACCGCTCGTACTCGTGTTCGATAGCGGCGGATGAATAGCCGTTGGCGGTGAAGGCCGGGGTGTAGGGGCTGTCCTCCCACAGGCGCGCCACGAGGATCGGACGCCCCTGGGCGGCCGCGCATCCGGCAAGACGTTGCAGCATGGCCTCGGCGGTTTCCATTTGGAGCGGGCCGACCGGGTCGCCGGATGTACTGGACTCACGCGGCGCCAGCAAGGTCAGGGCCTCGACGCTGGCGCGGCGTGCCGCCGGGGCGCAGCGCAGCAGGCCGAAGCCTCGCAGACGCGCGCCGGTCCAGGCCCCAACCGCTTGCAGGTCGGGAGCCACGGTGGGCAGCGCCGCGCCGGCGGCCATGAGCGCCGGCACATGGCGGCCCTGGTAGGTGATCACGTCCACGCGCGGCAGATTGGCCAGCACGAAGGTCCCGACGATGGTCGGAATGTGCCAGGGACCGAGCGTGGAACCGGTGACGGTCATGCGATTGCCGCCTGCCCGCGGTAGGGGCGGGTTTCAAACCCGCCCGCACGAGGACTTGCCGAGGATTCCCGACGGCACCAGGACCGAGCCCCTTCCGTACCCACGAGGGGGATGAGGGGGCAGCTCGCGGCTGGGACGAATTCCCAGGCTGCACGCAGCCTGGGCCACCGGGCAACGCTGGGTCGGTGTAGGGGCAGCCCTTGTGGCTGCCCGGATCGAACCAGGCGGGCGCCCACAAGGGGCGCCCCTACGCGGACATGGGCGCTGCCGGGCCTGGGCGTCCGGTTCCTTCTCCCCTGGTGCACACCGGTGCCTCTCCCCTCCGTCATTCCGGCGAAAGCCGGAATCCAGTCCGGTCGAACCGGCCGCCGAGCAGGCGGCCCGCGGTAGGGGCGGGTTTCAAACCCGCCCGCGCGAGGACTTGCCGAGGATTCCCGACGGGACCAGGATCGAGCCTTCCCCGTACCCACGAGGGGGATGAGGGGGCAGCTCGCGGCTGGGACGAATTCCCAGGCTGCACGCAGCCTGGGCCACCGGGCAACGCTGGGTCGGTGTAGGGGCAGCCCTTGTGGCTGCCCGGATCGAACCAGGCGGGCGCCCACAAGGGGCGCCCCTACGCGGACATGGGCGCTGCCGGGCCTGGGCGTCCGGTTCCTTCTCCCCTGGTGCACACCGGTGCCTCTCCCCTCCGTCATTCCGGCGAAAGCCGGAATCCAGTCCGGTCGAACCGGCCGCCGAGCAGGCGGCCCGCGGTAGGGGCGGGTTTCAAACCCGCCCGCGCGAGGACTTGCCGAGGATTCCCGACGGGACCAGGATCGAGCCTTCCCCGTAAGCACGACGGGGAAAAGGGTGAAACCCACGTCGCTCATGCGGCGTGCGCCATGTCGACAAACAGGCGGTGCAGGCGCGCGTCGGCGGTCAACTCGGGATGGAAAGCCGTGCCCAGCAGATTGCCTTGCCGCACCGCGACAATGCGGCCGTCGTCCAGCCTGGCCAGCACGTCCACCGCGTCGCCCACGCGGCCGACAACCGGCGCACGGATAAAGACGGCGTGAAACGCGCCGCCGGGCAGGCCGTCGATGTCGAGCTCGGTTTCGAAGCTGTCGATCTGTCGACCGAACGCGTTGCGCTCCACCGTCATGTCCATCAGGCCCAGCAGGGGCTGCGGCTTGCCCACGTCCTTGGCGAGCAGAATCAGCCCGGCGCAGGTTCCCCAGATGGGAAACCCGGACGCGCCGAGATCGCGGACCGGCTCCAGCAGCGCGTACATCTCCAGCAGCTTGCCGATCGTCGTGCTCTCGCCGCCCGGAATCACCAGCCCGTCAAGCCCCTCGAGGTCGTGGGGCACGCGCACCTCGCGCGATTCGACCCCAAGCCCGCGCAGCATGGCGGTGTGCTCGGCGAAATCGCCCTGCAGGGCCAGCACACCGATGACGGGGGTCACGCGCGCGGCGGCCTACCACCCACGGGTCGCGAGGAGCTCCTCCGGCGCAAGGGTGTCGCGGGCAATGCCCGTCATGGGCTCGCCAAGGCCGCGGGAGGCCGTGGCGATGATGCCGGCGTCCTGGTAGTGGGTGGTAGCTTCCACCACGGCCTTGGCGCGTATGGCGGGGTCGCTGGACTTGAAGATGCCGCTGCCGACGAAGACGCCGTCGGCGCCGAGCCGCATCATCAGCGCGGCGTCCGCCGGCGTGGCCACGCCGCCCGCGGCGAAATTCACCACCGGCAGGCGGCCCTCGCGGGCCACCGACGCGACCAGGTCGAGCGGCGCCTGCACGTCCTTGGCGAAGGTTGCCAACTCGTCCTCGCGCATGGTGGTGAGCCGGCGCAGGTCGCCCATGACCGCGCGCATGTGGCGCACGGCCTCGACGACGTCCCCGGTGCCGGCCTCGCCCTTGGTGCGGATCATGGCCGCGCCCTCGCCAATGCGGCGCAAGGCTTCGCCGATGTTGCGGCAGCCGCAGACGAACGGCACGTCGAACCCGTGCTTGTCCACGTGGTGCGCCTCGTCCGCCGGCGTGAGGACCTCCGATTCGTCGACATAGTCCACGCCAAGCGCCTGGAGCAGTTCGGCCTCGACGAAGTGGCCAATGCGGCACTTGGCCATCACCGGGATGGTCACCGCCGCTTGGATCTCGATGATCTTCTCTGGGTCGGCCATGCGCGCCACGCCGCCGTGGGCGCGAATGTCGGCCGGCACGCGCTCGAGGGCCATTACGGCGGCCGCGCCGGCGTCCTCGGCAATCTTCGCCTGCTCGGCGGTGACGACGTCCATGATGACGCCGCCTTTGAGCATCTGGGCCAGCCCGCGCTTGACGGTGAGAGTGTTCTTTTCCATATGAGGCGCTACTCGCTGCGCGTGGCGATCACGGCGATCGCGTCACGTTCACTCGCCCAATTCTAAGCCTCTGCCCGCGGCGCCGCACCAATGCGCCGTATCGCCGCCCGATAGGAGGCCGATCACGGCTTCTGATCGGCCGGTTTGGTCCAGTCCTCCATCGCGCCGGTGAGAAACTCGTCGGTGGATGAGCCGAGCGCGGTGTTGATCTGGTCGTAGATGGCGGGTGAGGCGAGCCCCAGGGATTTCAGCACGCGCGCGGTCATCTCCGTGCCGCCCTCGACCTCCTCGCAAACGACGTGGTCGGCGCCCAGGGCCACCAGATCGTCCCGGTCCGACAGGTAGCGCGTGCGGGCGAGAATGAGCACGTCGGGGCAATCGGCCCGCGCGAGGCGGATGCCCCTGCGCATGGCGACGCGGTCGTTGACGAGCATGACCAGCACGCGCGCGTGGCTGAGGCGCGCGTGCTCGAGAGCCTCGTGGCTGGTGACGTCGCCGTAGTAGACGTGCGCGTGCTCGCGCTGACCCTCACGCACGCGATCGGGGTCGACTTCCAGGACCACATAGGGCACGTCGGCCTGTGCCAGCGTGCGCGCGAGCAGCCGGCCCGCGACGCCGTAGCCCGCGATCACGACGTGGTTGCTGAGGTGAAGGTCCTGCGCCGTCGGCTCGTCCATGCCGCGGGCGCGCAGCAGCCGTTCCAGCGGACGGAGCAGCGTCTCGCCCGCATGCAGGCCGCCGGTCCAATGCATGAGGATTCGCGAAACCACGATGCTTACAACGCCTGTCGTGACAACCAGGCGCAGCTCCAGGTCGGTCACCAGTCCCACGCTGGCGCCGATCAGCAGCACCACGTAGCCAAACTCGCCGAACTGCGCCAGCGAGATGCCCGACCGCCAGGCCACGCTCGCCGGGTTGCGCATCGCCAGCGCCGCGAGAGAAGCCACCAACGCCTTGCCGAAAACGAGCCCGAACACGATCAGCACCGCCAGCAGGGGGGTGTCGGCGAACACCCGCCAGTCGAAGATCATGCCCAGCGAGATGAAGAAGAAGCTGGTGAACGCGTCGCGGAGGGGAATAATGTCGCTGGTCGCGCGGTGCCCGTAGTCGGTGTCGGCGAGGAGCATCCCGGCCAGAAACGCTCCCAAGGCCACGGAAAGTCCGAGCTGGCTCATGAGCCAGGCCGAGCCGAGGGCGATCGAGATCACAGTGAGCAGGAACACCTCGCGCGTGCGGGTTGCGTCCACGGCGCGAAAGACTCGTGGGATCAGGAATCGCGCCACGACGAGCAGGGCGACCACGGCCAGCGCCGCGCGAATCAGCTCCCACGCGACCTCAAGCGCGGCGCCCGCGCCTTCGCCGCCGGCCAGCGCCGGCACCAGCAAGGTGAGGGGGATGACCAGCAAGTCCTGGAAGATGAGCGCCCCGACGATGAAGCGCCCATGGGGCGCGTCCAGCTCGCCGCGCACCGTGAGCACGCGCAGCACGACCACGGTGCTCGAAAGCGCCACCACCAGGCCGAACACGATGCCGCGCGCCACCGTGTCTCCCGCGATCACCAGAATGGCGAGCGTGGCCAGCGTCGTGACTCCCACCTGCAAGGAGCCGCCGAACGCGACCGCCTTCCAGATGTAGCGCAGGCGCGTGAGTGAGAACTCGAGCCCAACCGCGAACAGGAGCAGGATCACGCCCAGTTCGGCGATTTGCTCGATATGCTCCGGGTCGCCGACGAGTCCGAGGCCGTGCGGTCCGGCGATGGCGCCGGTGACGAGAAAGCCGACGGTCGAGGGCAGGCCAAACCGGTGCAGCCCGATGGCAGTGGCCACGGCCAGGCCGCCGATGACCGCCAGCTCGCCAAATAGCTCCAGTTCCACCAATCGCGCCCCCCGGCTCACGCAACTCTGTGCCGGCGCTCAAGTCTATGGGCTGCTGGACCTGAATCCCGCAAAGCGTGGAGCAAGAAGGGCGCTTCCGCGGCCGCTGGTTATTTCGAAATCGAAGTTAAACCCCGAACACGCCAAAAAACTCCCTGCTACAAGGAGTGGAGGCCCTGTGCGCCACCAGCCGGGCATGCGCCAGACCGCCGTGATTTCGGCAAATCGCCGGCGCCGTCCGGCTCCCTCGCCCACGGGAGTCCGGCTCCCTCTCCCGCGGGGAGAGGGTCGGGGTGAGGGGATCCGGTGGTCCGCATCCGGTGGCCCGCGCTGCGTGCAGCGTGGGCCAGCTACGGGTGAATCTCCCAGGCTGCCCGCAGCCTGGGCCACCGGGCAGTCTTCAGCAAACCCCTCCGTCATTCCGGCGGAAGCCGGAATCCAGTCCGGTCGAGCCGAATGCAGCGCCAGATGCCTGGCGTACCGGCCAACACCTCGAAATCAGTCTTGGGATAATGGAAACAATTTGCTTACACTGGTAGCGTAATGGCACGACCCACAAAGCTCACCCCGAAAGTGCGCCGCCGCGTGTTGGAGGCGGCTGCCGACGGCTTGACGCTGCAGGACTGCGCGGCGCTGGTGGGTGTCTCGAGGGAGACGCTGCGGAATTGGTCGCGCACCGACGAGGAGTTCGCCTGGGCCTTCCGGCGGGCGCGCGCCGAGGCCCGGCAGGAGGTGTTGCAGTTGCTCAAGCGCGGGGGCGGCGGCGGCCATTGGCGCGCCCGGCTGGCCTGGCTGGCGCGGACGACGACGAGCTACCGGGAGGGATTCGGCATGTACGACGAGGACCTGCCGCCGGAGAAACCCGAGCTAGTCGAAACCATGGTGGCGGGGCTCACGTCGGAAACCTGAGGCCGCACGATTCCCGTGCCGGCGGTTACCGGTCCGCCGGAACTGTCCCACCCAGCGCGGACCACCGAGCCTAGACCCGCGTCAGACGCCCGTATGCCGCCGTTCGTATTCCCGGTTCCGATGCCCGAGGTGCACGAAGGCCCGCCAGGCCAGCGCGAGCAGGAACCACAGAATGGCGACGACGGCGCTGACGTAGATCACGCCCACCAGCATGGCTGCCACCCCTTCGGCGAAGCCGCTCGCGGTGACGCCCGATTGCTGGATCGTCGCGGTGCCGTAGGGAATCGACACGGTCTCGGCAGATGGCGGGATGGGCGACACGAGCAGCCATAGCCATATGCCGAGCAGCGTCCCGACGGCGGCGGCGGTGAGCACTGCGGTCCCGACGAGGACCTGTTTCCTGGATCCCATCTGCGGCCTCCAGATTCACATGGGCGGGCGCCATTGCCCCCCAGCGTGAGATTCTACACCGCACTTTGCGGACGTGGACTTTTTTCCCACGGCGAAACCGCTTTAATTTTGAGCCCTCCCCGGAGTCATTTCAGGCCCTCCCCGCTGTCAATTCAAGCGCTCCCCCATGTCATTTCGAGCCCTCCCCCATGTCATTTCGAGCGGAGCGAGAATTCCAAGGCGCCGGGAGCAGGCGCCGCGTCCTTGGCTTCCTCGCGGCGTTCGGAGGGACAGGACGGGCGATCAGAACCAAAAAATCGGGCGGTTCGCGAACTGCCCTTACCCGAACCTCCGCCTGCCGCCCCTACTCGGCCGGAAGTTCGCGGCCCCTATCCCGATTGCCGTTCGTGGATCACGAGCACGGTACCGTGGGCGACGGAGACTTCCGCGTGCGGGCCGGCCATCTCATTGCTGACGCCGAGGCTGGAGCCGTGCGCGAGCGTGCCGTCCCGGAGGACATACCGAAGACCCTGCGTGGTCACGCCGTGCGCGTCACCGCCAACCGCAAGCAGGGTGACGCAATCGCCGGCCGCGCCGCCCCAGGATGACGATCGGCTGACGAGCCATATCCGATATCCCGTGTCCTCGATCACGGTGTCCGCGCCCCGCAGACTCGGGTGCGCCAGCAGCGCGACATTGGCCAGCAGGTGATCCACCCTCGGCCCGCCGAGAGCGCCGATGATGGTGATGGACGACGCGCCCCGGCTCGCCGCTTCGCGCAGCGCCAGCTCACCGTCCGTGGCGTCCTTGGCGGTGGGGAAGTTGCGGATGTCCGCGCCGGCGGCGCGCGCCCGGTCGAGGGTCGCGGCCGGAACCGAGTCCTGGTCCCCGACGATCATGTCGCAGACGCCCCCGGCGGCCTCGATGTGCGCGGCGCCGCCGTCGGCGGCGATGACGAGCTGCGCGCGCGCGAGCACCTGCCGGACGTGGCTTGGGTCGGCGTCACCGCCGAGCGCTACGACGGCGTGCATGGGGTGCGTCGAAGTCTTGGCGAAGCTCTAGGAGTCACTGCGGGTTTCCTGCGACCGCGACGTCTTGTGGGCGGTGGCCGAACCTTCCCACCTAGGACGGCAGCCGCTGACCCCATCCTAACCTTCCCCCTGGAAGGGGGAAGCCACCCAATGCCTAGTGCCCGGCGATGGCGTCCCGAACGCCCTCCGCGTTCTGCGCCCACCAGTCGCGCAAAATCTGGACGTCGGTGCCGATCGAGAAGTGGCGCACGCCCTGGTCCAGGTAGTACTTGGCCTGGTCGGGCGAGCTGATTTCGGCCCGGGGATGCTTACCCATGGCGAGCGCGGTCTTGATGATGTGCTCCTCCGCCGCCTTGCAGCGCGGATGCCAGTATTCGCCGGGAAGATCGATGCTCATGGCGTAGTCGGCGGGGCCGAACTGGATCATGTCGACGCCCTTGAGGGCGAGGATGTTCTCGATGTCCCTAACGGCGCCGTCTTTCTCGATCATCAGCGCCACCACGGAGTCTTCGAGTGCTTGGACGAAGGCCTGTCCTCCGCCGGCGTTCTCCCAGCCGTAGCCGACGTCGCGGCGGGACCCGGCGCCGTGGTGTCCGCCGGTGGACGGGGTCTCGGCGCGCACCGCCGCCACGCACTCCGCCGCCTCTTCGGCCGAGTGCACGTCGGCGAACAGGATGTTCTGGATTCCCGAGCCGATGGAGCGAATCGCGAGGTGGGTACGCGGCTCCTGCTCCACTTTCATCATGCCGCTGAGGTGGTCGAATAGCTCGATCGCACGCCCGATGTTCTCCAGCGCGTAGAGGTCGTAGGGCGCGTATTCGCCGACGAACTCCACGTAGTCGATGACGCCGGTCTGGCCGACAAGCTCCACGACGCCTGGCCATGAGACCAGAATGTGGGTGCCGACCGATGGCTGGCCGGTATTGAGCAATTCACGCAGTTTGTTTGGTCGCATCGCACTCGGGGCGGGATCGAACCCGGCGATAGTTCCACACCGCTCGCGCGTGGTCGAACGCGCGGGCGACGGGCACGCACGCGAGCGAGTCCGGCGCTACTCCTCGCGGTATTGCCGCAGGGCGTCCCAGTTGAACTCGACGCCGAGGCCGGGCCCCTGCGGCAGCATGACCGTGCCGCGGTCGGTGAGCTCCAGCTTCTCGTGGAACATGACCTCGTTGAGTCCCGCGACGTTGGGGTTGTAGTACTCGAGGATCAGCGGGAACGGGAACGCCGCCAGCAGGTGGATGTGAATCTCCTGCAGGCCGTGCGGGGCGATGGGGATTTCGTAGGCCGAGGCCAGGGCGGCGACGCGGCGGTACTCGGTGATGCCGCCCAGCACCATGGCGTCGGGATTGGCGATGCGCACGGCGTCGGACTCGAACAGCTCGCGAAATCCCCAGCGGGTGTACTCGTTCTCACCGGCGGCGACGGGCACGCTCGACGAGTTGGCGACGGCGGCGCTGCCGGCCATGTTGTCGGGCGAGACCGGCTCCTCGAACCAGAAGGCGTCGTAGCTTTCGAGGATGCGGGCCATGCGCACGGCGTCGGCCGTGACATAGGCGTTGTTGGCGTCCACGAGCAGGTCCACCTCGTCGCCGATGGCGTCGCGCACGGCGGCCACGCGGCGCTCGTCCTCGCGCAGCGACACCGCGCCGATCTTCATCTTGACGGCGGTGGCGCCCTGCTCGACATAGCCGAGCATCTCGTCCTGCAGCTCGGGAATGCCTTTGCCCGCCTCGTAGTAGCCGCCCGCGATGTAGGCGCGCACTTCGTCGGTGTAGCCGCCCAGGAGCCGGTAGAGCGGCTGCCCCACGGCGCGGGCCACGACGTCCCACAGGGCGATGTCGATGGCCGAGAGCGCGCGCGTGGTGAGGCCCTTGCGGCCGAAGATCTTGGGTTGGTAGAGCCGGTCCCAGATGCGCTCGACGTTGAACGGGTCCTCGCCGATCACGGCCTCGGACATGTTCTCGATCACGGTGACCAGCACGTCGCGTCCAGAGGGAAGTCCCAAGCCGCCGCAGATGCCCACGCCCTCGATGCCCTCGTCGGTCTGGATGCGGACGACGACGTTCTTGGAGTGGGTGTAGGTGTATTTGCCGTTGGTTATCGGCGGATCATGCGGCTTGGCGTAGACCTCGGCGGAAACGCGCGTCACCTTCACGGGGCACCTCGGGCAGTCGTGGAGCGGGGATGTATGCAGCAAACCATCGGCGGCGTCGGGGGTCAACCGCTGGGCTGGGCGGCTCCGATGGAGAAGGTGATTCCGGCGTGGGCCACACCGTCCACCAGGATTTGCACGACGTAGCGGCCGAGGCACTCGGTCTCGTCGATGTAGAACCCAAAGAAGCCGCGCCGCATGGCCGAGCCCGCCGGCAGGCTGTAGCTCCCGCGGCAACCTTCGTCGGCCTGCCAGGAGAAGCCGAGCTCGGCGCCGGCCCTGACGTTGAGGAACTCGACCGCGATGTAGACGCGCTGGTTGGGCTCGAAGGTGCTGGTCTCACCCACGGGCCGCTGGAGGCCGTCCACCCCCTCGGCCGTGTCCACGCGACCCACGGCGGCGCGGGCATTGGGCGGGGGGACGATGGCGGTCGGAGTTCTGTTGGCGGACGGAGTCGGAGTGGTGGGCGCCGGGGTGGCGACCGGCGACGGGGTGGTCGGCGGCGCGGCCGTTGGCGTGACGGTCACCGTGGGCAGCGGCGTGGCGGTGCGATTCTGCGGCGACGCGGTTGGCGTTTGGGGGTTCGGCGTTTGCCGGAGCTCGGGTGTTGGAGCGGGTGTGGGGGGCGCGGTCGAGGCGACCGTGACCTCGGCAACGGTCGGCGTCGGAGTCTCCGGGGCCGGCTCGGCGACGACCTCGGAGTCACCGCAGGCGGCGAGCAGCCATGCCGTCACGCCCAAGATGATGATCGGCGCCAGCCGGGAGAGCCGTTTGCGCATCGACCTCGCCTCTAGGCCGTGCCCCCGCCCACTGAGTCGGGTGGACGGATTACGGGACAGGGAATGGCGCGGGTCGCTTTACCGCGCGCCCGCTGAGTCTAGCAATCGCCACCGGTGCTCAGATGCAGGCGTTCAGGCGCCGAGCAGGGCCTGGAGACGGCCAATCACGAGCTGCTGAGCGACCTGGATCGGCTGCTGAATCGTGAGGCCGGCCGCGAGCTGGTGGCCGCCGCCGCCGTACTCTTCGGCGACTTCCCGGATCGGGCGACCGGTGGAACGCAGGCTGGCGCGGGTCCGTTCGGGGCCGAGTTCGTAGAACACCGCCGCGATCTCCGCGCCCACGATCTCCTGCAGGGCATTGGGAAGACCGTGTGAATAGTGGACGCTGGCCTCCACCGAGGCCGCCATGGCCTGGGTGACGCAAGTCCACACGATGCGACCGTCGGCCGTGGCCTGCACCGCCGCCAGGGCGGCGCCGTAGAGTCGCGTGGCGGCGATGGTGCGCGCGTTGAGGACCCGACGCGGAAGGCCGTGGGTCGCGCCGCCGGCTTCCAGCAGGCCGGCCGCCGCCCGTAGCGTCCGGGGCGAGGTGTCGGCGATCTGGAATCCGAGCGTGTCGCCGACCAGGCCCGCTTGCAGATTGATTGCCATATCCGCCGTCAGCGGGATGCGGGCCTCCGTCAGCAGTCCCCACAAGACCTCGGCCGTGGCCGCGGCGGCGGTTTCCACGTAGTTGACGGCGCCGTAGTGCTGGTTGGAGTCGTGGTGGTCGATGTTGACGACGGGCCGGTCGCTCAGGAGCGCGTCACGCGCGCTCGGCTCGCCGCCCAGGAGCGCGGGGCTGGCGGTATCGACGACAAAGACCATGTCGCGGTCCGCGGCGCCAAGCGCGGCGGTGAGCGCAACGACGCCATCGGCGCCCGGCAGCTCGTTCAAGGGCGGGGTGATGCGGTCCGGCTGGTGGACGGCCAGCACCGCCTCTGCGCCAAGCTGCGCAAAGGCGCCCCCGAGCGCCAGCGCGGAGCCCAGGCTGTCGGCGTCAGAATCCCGGTGCGACAGCACCAAAGGACGCCGCGCGCGATGAATGGCATCGATCACGCGGCGCCGCGCGGCCGGGAGGTCCGGTTCCGTGAGAATGCGAGGCGGCTTTCAAGGGGCGCTGGGGCGGCGGATTATTTCACAGGCCGAGTCTGCGCTCGGATGGTGATGTCTATGGGGCGGCTCAGCGTGGCGGGGCGATTCGCTCGCGTGATCGCCCATCCCCGCCATCCGGACGGCCCCGGCTCGTCTGCCGCGTTGCAAACCTCTGCCTAACACTTCCGTCATTCCGGCGGAAGCCGGAATCCAGTCCGATCAATCCCAGCGCGCGCCGGGCATTCGGGGTAGGGGCTGCCCCGTACTCGATACGGGGGCGGGTCTCAGACCCGGCCGACGCCGGGAATCCGGGCAGGCGCCGATTGGTCTCCCGCGTCGGTTACCTTTGCGAAATCCCTCCACCGGGAATTGTTAAGCCGGTCCTGTTCCCTCTCCCTCGAGGGAGAGGGTCAGGGTGAGGGGGGTCCGGTCCAGACGGCGTCCGGTCCCGCCACCGGCGCGAGGTCCTCGCGGCCCAGCCGGCGGTCGAGCTCGGCCAGCGTCGCGTCGTGGCCTGCCAACGTCTCACTCGGGGCAATGTCGGCCAGAGGGGCCGTCATGAAGGGCCGCTCGGCGACCCGGGGGTGCGGAATGGACACCCGCCGATTCACGATCTCCAGTCCGCCCAGGCTCACGATGTCCACGTCCAGCGGACGCGGGCCGTAGGGAATGCCCGGCCGGCGACCGGCTGCGAATTCGAGGCCCTTGCCCCACATCAAGAGCCGCACCGGCCCCAGCCCGGTGGTGAGACGCAGCGCCAGGTTCAGAAACGGCCCCTGGTGCACGTGCCCGGACGGCGGCGACTCGTAGATCGGCGACACCGCGTCGATGCGTCCAACCATCCCCAGCCCCGCCACCGCGACGCGCAAGAACCCCAGCCGGTCGCCCATGTTCGAGCCCAGGACCAGGAGGGCGGGGAGGGGGGTGTTAGGTGGATGTGGGGTCATGGGTCCTCTGGCCGTTCAGCCAGCGGATTCTCGCGGTCAAATGCCCACCGAGCGGGGTTGTCGCGGACGTACTTCCGGACGTGACTGAGTGAATCCTCGCTCCGAACTATGTGTTCGTAGTACCTCCGCTGCCACAATCGCCGGTCGAATGGCGGCCAGCCGAGTTCCTTGACGCCGCGGATGTATTCCACAGTTACGAGTGATTTGTAGGCGCCGACGACATCGCCCAACGCAACACCCCCACGCGTAGGGGCAGCCCTTGTGGCTGCCCGGTCCTGGTCCTGATGGAATGGAGGCCGGGCGCCCACAAGGGGCGCCCCTACATCCGCGCCGACGACATCGCCTTGCGCGACACGCCGGCGTGTAGGGGCAGCCCTTGTGGCTGCCCGGTCCTGGTGCTGAGGGATTGGAGTCTGGGCGCCCACAAGGGGCGCCCCTACATCCGCGCCGACGACATCGCCTTGCGCGACACGCCGGCGTGTAGGGGCAGCCCTTGTGGCTGCCCGGTCCTGGTGCTGAGGGATTGGAGTCTGGGCGCCCACAAGGGGCGCCCCTACAGGGACGTCAATTCCGATGATTCCGTGCATGTGGTTGGGCATGACGACAAAGGCGTCGAGACAAATGTTTGGAAACCGCTCAGGCAATGCTTGCCAGACCCGACAGGCCATCTCCCCGGCTGCGTTGAGGTGCATGTGCTGACCGATCACGTCGCCGAAGAGATACGACCGGCCCTGCAAAGCAACGGTCACGAAGTAGACGCCAGTCTGGGAGTAGTCGTAGCCCTCTAGTCGGAGCGGGCGACGACGGCGCATCTGATCGGGAGGGTCAGCCGAGGCAAATCAAAATCCTTGGGGGCATGTATGCCTATCCATGGTAGGGGGCAGCCCTGGTGGGTGCGCTGTGCCGGTCCTGATGGCTCGAAATCCGTGCGCCAACAAGGGACGCCCCTACGGGACTTCGATGGTGGCGCGTGCGCGGCGGCGGGGCGGGCGCCCACAAGGGACGCCCCTACAAGAGGTGGGTCGGTGTAGGGGCAGCCCTGGTGGCTGCCCAAAACGCGCGAGGCGACTACTCACAAGGGGTGTTACTAAATGGGACGGGTTCCCTTACCCCGTCGTGCGCCCGAGTGACGGACGGTCGTTGAGAGACTTCGGCGCCGACCTTATAGAATGGGCGCCCGCAGGATGGTGTCGGCGTGGTTTGCGTGCGGCGCCTAGGTGAGGACCCCAAGTCCGCGTGAACACGGCACTCGTGGCCGGGGGTGCCGGCTTCATCGGCTCGCATCTCTGTGACGGTCTGCTCGCGTCCGGTCGCCGCGTGATTGCGGTGGACAGCTTTCTGACTGGGCGTCCCGAGAACGTGGCGCACCTGGCCGATCACCCGGACTTTCGCCTGCTGGAGCACGACGTTTGCGAGCCGCTGGACGTTGCAGAGCCGGTGGGCGCGGTGTTTCACCTGGCGAGTCCGGCCAGCCCGACGGACTTCGGCCGCATTCCCGAGGAGATCATGTGGGTGAACGCGCTGGGTTCGCGCAACCTCTGCGACCTGGCGCAGCGAGACGGCGCGCGCTTGCTGCTGGCCTCGACCTCGGAGATCTACGGCGATCCCCTGGAGCACCCCCAGCGCGAGTCCTACTTTGGCAACGTGAACCCGATCGGCCTGCGTTCCCCCTACGACGAGAGCAAGCGCTTCGCCGAGGCGCTGGTGATGATGCGACGCCGCATGCACGGGCTGAACGCGCGCGTGGTGCGGATTTTTAATACCTACGGGCCGCGCATGCGCGTCGGGGATGGGCGCATGTCGATCGAGTTCGTGACCAACGCCCTGCGCGGCGAGCCGCTGACCGTCGTGGGCGACGGGAGCCAGACGCGGAGTCTGTGCTTTGTGACCGACATGGCCGAGGGCATTTCCCGCGCGATGTATCGGCCCGCCACGGACGGCCAGGTCTTCAACCTCGGTAACCCCAGCGAGCACTCGGTGGCGGAGTACGCGGATTGGATTCGCGACATCGCGGACTCGTCGTCCGAGATCCGCCACGTGCCGGCCCGTCCGGATGATCCGCAGCGGCGACGGCCGGACATCGGCCGCGCGCGCAAGGTCCTGGACTGGCAACCCGAAGTGCCGCCCGCCGACGGACTGCGTCGGACGGTTGACTGGTACCGCGAGCATCTGGCGCTTGCTGAGCCGAACTAGCCCAAGCGCCCTCGTCTCGGCCTGGACGCCGCAGCTGTTGCTCGCGCTGGCCGCCGTCGTGGTGTCGGGCAGCTACGGAGCGTTGGCGGCGGCGGAGCTTGGCGGCGTGTTGCAGGTTGCGCCGCCGGTGCTTGGGGCGGCGCTGGCGTCCGCCGCGTGGTGGACAGCTCAAGATCGAGCGCGCGGGCTGCGTTGGCTGGCGGCGGCGGCGGTTGCCGCATTCGTGGCCGTGGCGATCGTGCAAACGCCGCCGGCGCTGCTGAGCATGGCGCTCGTGGCGCTGGGCGGGGCGGTGCTGATTGGGGGACTGCGCATCGCCGGCAAGCTGCCGGACGCGGGGACCACGACGGCCATGCTGGCGGCCGCGGCCGTTGCCCTGGTCCCGTTTCGCGGGCTGGGTGAGATTGCCGTGGGACCGTCGGTGGTGGGGCTGAGCGATTTCGCGTTGGGGGCGGCGCTGGTGGTGTGGCTTGGGGGCCATGGCCGCGGGCGCATCGAAATCCCCCGGCTGGCGCTGGCGATCGCGCTGTTCGCCGCATGGCTCGGCATCACGGGCGTGCTGGCCCTCGATCCGGCGCCGGTGCTCAAGGAGACCATCAAGTGGCTGCAGGTAGCCGTGGCGGTGGTATTGCTGGCGGATGTGCTGCGCCACGCCGACGCCCGAATTGCGGTGGCCTGGCTGGTCGGCGTCGCCGTGGCGGCGGAGGCCGCGGTGGGGCTTGTCCAGGCGATAACGGGCATCGGACCGGCGGCGTTCAACGTGGGTGGTCTGATCCGGTCGTTCGGGACGTTCGAGCAGCCCAATCCCTTCGGGGGGTACCTTGGACTGCATTTGCCGTTGCTGTTGGCCGGGGCGATCTATGCCCGACGGTCACGCCGGCCGTGGATCGCCGCGCTCTGGCTGCTAGTGCTGGTGGCGCTGGTGATCAGCCGCTCGCGAGGAGCCTGGATTGGAATGATTGGGAGCACGGCGATAGTGCTGCTGGCGGCGATGCCGCGGGTCCGCGTACTGGGCGCGGCGACGGTGGCGCTGATCATCGCCGGATTCCTGGCCTTTGCCGGGTGGCAGCTCACGGGAGGCCTGGAACGGGCGCTGCCCGATCCGGCGCGAGCGGCGGTGGAAGGCCGGACGGAAGTTCGCGACGCCTTGCGCATCGTGGTGGACGACGACTTCGCCATCAGCGAGCGGCTGGCGCAGTGGGAGGCCGGCTGGCGGATGTTCATGAGCGCTCCGCTGATCGGCGTGGGCGCGGGCAACTACGACGAGGCGTACTCCAGGTTCAACTTCGAGCCGTTCTTGCAGTTGCCGGGACATGCGCACAACATCTATCTGAACTTCGCGGCTGAGGCCGGGTTACCGGCGACGGCCGCGTTTCTGGCGCTCAGCGTCTGGGCGATCTGGCGTTGCGTTCGCGCGGTGCAGTGGGTGCGGGGCACGCCGTGGGAGTGGGCGACGATCGGGGCGCTGGGCGGTATGGTCGCGTTTTCGTTGCACAACCTGGTGGACAGCTTGTTCGTGAACGGCATGGGTCTGGTCTTCGCGCTCTTCATCGGGTTGAGCTACGCGATTGAGTGGGACTGCGGTCGCCGGCAGGCGCCTCACGTCGCGGGAGCGGCGTCATGAGCGAGCCGGAGATCCCGCCGGACGGCGCCGGACCGGAGGGGCCGCTGGTCGCCCGACCGGCCCTTCGCCGTGGCTTTCTGAGCGTCCGGACGCTGCTGAGCTTCGCCATCGCCGCGGCGCTGCTGGTGTTGGTGTGGTTCCTGAACGACCTGTCGGTCGAGGAAATCCTTGATCGCCTGTCTCGCGCGAATCCGTGGTTGATCGTGGCCGCGTTCGTGGTCTATGCCTTGAACTTTCCGCTGCGGACCTTGCGCTGGCGAATCTTGCTGAACAACGCGGTCAAGCATGAGGAGACCTCCCCGAAATACACGATGTGGGGCTTGTTTCAGATCCTCTACATCTCATGGTTCGTGAACGGTGTCATTCCGCTCAAGATGGGAGACGTTTACCGGGCCTACATGGCCCGCGCCAACTACGGCACATCGCTCACGCGCACGCTGGGGACGGTGTTCACCGAGCGGGTGCTCGATGTGGTGACCCTGATCCTGATCGTGTTGGTGAGCTCGGTGTTCGTGCTGCAGCAGACTGAGGTTGGCGAGGACGTGGGCCGGATCATCATGGTGGCGGTGGTGGCGCTGGCCGTTCTGGCCGCGGCGGTGTTCGCAATGCTGCTATTCGGCAGCCCGATATTCCGGCGCTTCCCGAAGCGCGTGGGGGAGATCTACGAGCGCTTCCACAGCGGCGTCTTCGATAGCTGGACCTGGCGCAGCGGACCCTCGCTCTGGCTGCTGAGCTTCGCTATCTGGTCGGCGGAGATGTGCCGTCTGACCCTGGTGACGCGGGCGGTTGGGCTCGAGCTGGGCCTGGGCACGATTTTCTTCAGCGGCGCGGCCGCGTCGCTGCTGCTGGCGTTTCCGACGCCCGGCGGCCTGGGAGCGGTGGATGGCGGGATCATCGGCCTGCTGCGAGTGGCCGGTGGCGTGAGCGCCGGACCTGCGGGAGTGGTGGCGATCATCGACCGGTTCATCTCCTATTGGTGCGTCACGGTCTCCGGCGCGGCGATGTTTGCCTTGACGCGAATGAAGCGGTAGGTCACTGCGTGCGGGTCGGCATCGACTACACGTCCGCCGCCACCCAACGGGAAGGCATTGGCCGCGCGACGCGCGAGTTGGTGAACGCCCTGCTGCGGTTGCCCGACTGTCCGGACCTGCACCTGGTCTATGCCCACCGCGGCCCGGTGCCCGCGGCCGACGCGCTGGGCGTTCACGAGCGGGTCAAGCTGCGGCGGTTGCCGCTCAGTCCGCGCGTCATGCTGGCGGGCTGGTACAAGGCGCGATTGCCGCTGCCCGTCGAAGCGCTGCTGGGTCCGCTGCACGTGATGCACGGGCCCGACTTCGTATTGCCGCCGCGCGTCGCCGCGGCCGGGGTGGTCACCGTGCACGACCTGGCGTTTGCCACCCGGCCCGAGGACGCACACCCGGCGCAGCGGAGGTTTCTGGAATCCGCAGTGCCGTGGTCGATCGACCGCGCGCGATTGGTGGTCGCGGTCTCGGAGACGACGCGCCGGGACCTGATGACGCGCTACGGCGTGCGCCCGCACCGAATCCGGGTCGTGCCGAACGCGGTGAGCTCCGAGTTCCACGAGCGCGACGGCGCGGAGGAGCTGGCCGAGGTGCGACGACGGCTGCGGCTACCCGAGGAATTCCTGCTGAGCGTGGGCACGATCCATCCGCGCAAGAATCTTGGGGGACTGGCTCGCGCCGCCGCGCTGAGCGGCCGGCAACTGGGGCGGACGCTGCCGGTGGTGCACGTGGGACGCGAGGGCTGGCTGTGCGAGCGCGTGTTCGCCGACATCGAGTCGGCCGGATCGCCCGGGATTCGCTTCGTCGGCCAAATCGGCGACGCCACGCTGCGCGCGCTCTATCGCCAGGCGGCGGCGCTCGTGTATCCGAGCTTTGCGGAAGGCTTTGGCCTTCCCATCCTGGAGGCATTCGCCTGCGGCACGCCGGTCGTCACGTCGAACGGATCGGGGATGCTCGAGGCAGCCGGCGACGCGGCGGAACTGGTGGACCCGCACGACCCGGAGTCGATTGCCGCCGGCATCGTGCGCGTGGCGCGGGATGTCGATCGGCGCGCGGAGCTGGTGGAGCGCGGGAGGCGCCGGCTCGAGGATTTCTCGTGGTCCCGCTCGGCGCGGCTGATGCTCGACGTGTACGCCGAGGCGCGGCGCGGGGAGCCGTCGCCCCAGGTCAGCGGGGTCGCCGCGAAGCGGTAGACTGCGGCCGAGGCAAGGCGTATGACACCTCCCGACATCTTGAGCTACGCCGTCCTAGGCGTTGTGGCCTACCTGCTTGGCAGCGTGCCGGTCGCGTTGATCATGTCCGCTGTGCTGAAGCGGACGGACCTGCGAAGAATCGGTTCCGGCAACCTGGGCGTGCTCAACACGATGTTCAACGTGGGCAAGCTGCCCGGCCTGCTCACGATCGTCGGCCACGGCATCCTGGCCGCGCTCACCGTGTTTCTGGCGGGATGGTTCCCCGAGGGGTGGTTTCCCTGGGGATGGCAGTATCCCGCCGACTGGTGGGTTCCGATGCGGGACGACGTCGGCCTCATGGTTGCCATGGCGGGCCTCACCGCGGGCAACATGTGGCAACTCTTCGCCAAGTTTCGCGGGAGCCGCGGCAGCACCACGGTGGGTTGGGCGCTCCTGGTAGCCGCACCGCTCATGCTGCTGGTGCTCTTTGGCGTGTGGCTGGCGGCGATTCTGGCTTTGCGGCGCAACGTGCCCGCGGCCCGCGTGCTGCATGCGGCGATTCCGGTGGTCTTTGGGCTCATGCAGGGCTCGTGGACGTTTGCCATCGGTGGGGCCGTGATCGCGGCGCTGCTGACGCTCAAGGTCGCCTTTAGTGGGGACGACGCCACGGCCCTGGGCGTCTACCGGCGGTTCGGCATCAACGAAAACCGCTAGGCGCGCCAGCCTCCGGTGCGCGTCGAGCTCAATGGCCTCTTTCGCCTTTATCCGCTGACGGGCACCGGCCAGCACCTGGAACATCTGGTCGCCGCGCTGCGGGCCGGATACCCGGACGTCGAGATCGTCGAGCGCGTGCCGGGGGGGCGGGCGCGAGGGCGATTCGGGAAAGTCTGGTGGGAGCAGATGGCGTGGCCGATGTCGGCGCGCCGAACCCGCGCCGTGCTGCATGCGCCGCATCTCGCGCCGCCGGTTGTGGCCCCGCGCGCCATTGTGACCGCGCATGACGTCATCCCCTTCGTATTGCCCGAGTACGGCGCCAGCCGACCACGGCGGCTCTACAACCTGCTGACTCGCGCGGGCCTGCGGCGCACCCGTCACGTGATCGCGGTGTCGCACTGGACCCGGCGCGAGCTCACCACGGTGCTGGACGTGCCGGCCGACCGGATTCACGTGATCCACAACGGCATTGCCGCGAGCCTCAGCCCGACGCCCGACGGCCGCGACGAGGCGGTTCGAGGGCGCTTCGGCCTTCCGGCGCGCTTTGCGCTGTACTTGGGGGCGCTGGACGCTCGCAAGAACCTGGGCGTGCTGCTCCGGGCGTGGCCGGGCATATGGTCGGCGACCCGCGTCGCACTTGTGGTCGCGGGACGCGCGCCCCGCCCCGCAAGCCCGGTGTACGTGGACTGGTTCCGAGAGCACCGCGATGTGCCCTGGCTGCACGTGATCGGGGAGGTGCCCGAGGAGGACAAGGCAGCCCTCTACCGGGCCGCTGCCGTCTTTGTGTTTCCGTCACGCTACGAGGGGTTCGGGCTGGACCCGGTGGAGGCCATGGCGTGCGGCGTTCCGGTGGTGGCATCCAATGCGACGTCGATTCCGGAAGTCGTGGGCGACGCCGCCGTGTCGGTGAGTCCGGATGACGCCGATGGCTGGACGACGGCCGTGGCGAACGTGCTGAGCGATCCGAACCGAGCGGCGTCGCTGCGCGACGCGGGCATCGCGCGGGCGCGTGCGTTCACCTGGGAACGCGCCGCCGAGGCGACGATGGCGGTTTACGCCAAGGCGGCGGGATGAAGATCCTCATGGCGTCGAAGGCGCTGGTGATGGGCGCCTATCACGCCAAGCTCGAAGCCCTGGGCGCGCAGCCGGAGGTCGAGCTGCTGGCGCTGGCGCCCGATTCCTGGATCGAGAACGGGCGGCGGCAGCGCGCCGAGCCGGTGACGCCCGAGCGATACGGTCTGTGCTATCAGCGTCTCCGGCTTAACGGACGCTTTCACCTGCACTGGTGGCCCGGGCTCGCGGGAGCCGTCGAGGAGTTCCGGCCCGAAATCGTGCACATCGACGAAGAGCCGTACAACGCGGCGACGGCTCATGCCTGCCGCGTCGCTCGCCGTCGGGGCGCACGGGTGGTCTTCTTCGCCTGGCAGAACATACGTCGGCGGTATCCGCCGCCATTCGCGTGGTTCGAGCGATACGTCTTTGGGCGCGCCGCGGGCATCGCCGGGACGGCGACGGCGGCCGACGTGCTGCGGGCCAAGGGTTTTCGCGGCCGGCTGGCGGTCATCCCGCAATTCGGCGTGGACCCGGAGCTGTTCGCGCCCGGAGGCGGTGAAGGCAGCGCCGCATTTCGCATTGGATACGCCGGTCGGCTGATCGAGGCGAAAGGCATCGAGCTGCTGCTGGAGGCGGCGGGGCGGATCGACGGCGACGTGGAGCTGTTGATCGCCGGCGCGGGGCCGCTGGAGGACGCAGTTCGCGGGCGGGCGGCGGGCGATGACCGTGTGCGACTGCTCGGCGCGTTACCCAGCGCGGCAATGCCGGGGTTCTATCGAGACCTGGACGTGCTCGTGCTGCCCACCCTGGGGCGGCGCGGCTGGACGGAGCAGTTCGGGCGCGCGGCGATCGAGGCCATGGCCTGTGGAACGCCGGTGATCGTGTCGGACGCGGGCGAGTTGCCGGCGGTGGTGGGTGAGGCGGCACGGGTAGTTCCGGCCGGAGATTTGGATGCGCTGCAGCAGGCGTTGGACGACTTGCGCGAGGATGCCGCAGAGCGCGCGCGGCTGGCCGAGGCGGGACGAGCGCGCGTGCTGGCGGCATTCACCCACGAACGCATTGCCGAGGCGACGGCGGCGTTCTATCGGGCGGTGCTGGACGGCTCCGGCCGGTAGAACGCCCCCACGCATCACATGACCCACGGCGGACATGCACCCCAATCCGTTCGGCACCCCTTCGACAGGCTCAGGGCGAACGGATTGGGGTGAAGCCCTCGGGTCGTTTCGAGCTATTGCGATCGAAGTCGCTAGCCGCCGACGATCTCGCCTTCCACGGGGTCCACGCGGATTCCCTGGGCCTCGGTCCACTCGACGGCGGCGTCAATCTCGTCGTGCTCGCCTTCGACCAGCAGCTGGACCCAGCCGATACCGCCGTCGATGTCCGCGCGGCGGATATCGAGCCGCAGGTCAAAGCGCCGCGCGAGCTCGTTGACGATCGGCGATTGAATCTTGTCGGCGGGATAGGTGAGCTGCACGCGCATGCGCGCGGGCCCGCGCCGAAAAACGGCCCGTGGGCCGCGCCCGTCCCACGGGTCATCGACTGCGACGGATCCGCCTGACTCGGCCGCTTCGCGCGCCGCGTCCAGCACGGCAAGGGTACGGACGGCGTCCAGGCTGGTGACCACCGGCGCGGTGCGCTGCCGCACCACGCGGGCGAACTCGGCAACCTCGCCGTCGAACATGGCCTGCCAGGCGTCGCCGAAGTGATGCAGGGTGGCGGGCCGGTCGAAGGTGCGACTGGCGGCGGCGTTGACTTCGACGGTGGCGGCGAACACGTCGCTGCGCAGGCGACCGGCACGACCGACCAGATCGATGACGTCGCCGTGCGCCGGCGATGCCTGCGAGACCACGAGCGCGGCCGTCACGCCGTCGTCGAAAGTCATCAGGATCGAGGAGGTCTCGTCGCTGCCCGTATCTGGGCGATTCACGACGCGCGCGCTCACGCTGACAACTCGGGCGCGGTGCAGCCATAACACCTGGTCGACGAGATGGCTGCCAACGAAGGCAAGCTGTCCGCCGCCGCGCGCGGGCTCGGCCAGCCAGCCTTGGAGCGGCGGACCGCCCTTGAATGCGACGATGCCAACGATCTCGCCGGTTAGACCGCGCGCCAGCAGGTCGCGCAGGTGCGTGCGGGCGGGATGGAAGCGGAGACAGTAGCCCGGCATCGCGACGACGCCGCGCTCACGCGCCGCCGCGGCGACGCCCTCGGCCTCGGCGCGGTCTCGAGCCAGGGGCTTCTCGACGAGCACATGAAGTCCGGCGTCGATGCACGTCAGCGCCGTGTCGGCCAAAGCGTCGTGAGGCACGGCGATCACGGCCGCGTCGGCGACGCCGCTCGCGGCCATGGACTCGGCGTCATGGAAAGCCTGCACGCCGCCGTGCGCGACCTCTCGCGTCGCGGTTGGATCGGTGTCCACGGCCGCCGTGAGCACGACGTCTGGAGAGTCCTGAATCGACGGCAGCAGCCGGGCGACCATGTGGTCGCCGCAGCCCACAGCCGCGACGCGCAGGGGATCAGCCATGTGGGCGCCTTGTCGCCGGCTTCATGGCCGGCATTGTAGAGCGGCGCTCAGATGTCTCGACGCTGGAAGGTGCGAATCGCGTAGGCCAGCGCAAGCACCAGATACACACCGGCTACCAGCAGCATCCATCCGGACGGGGGATTGAGCGAGCTGAAGGGGCCTCCCGTCATGCCGCCCGTGGACGCCGATTGCTGGGCCAACTGTGCGCCGGCGAGGTCCCAGAGCGCCCGCGTGGGCAGCAGCACGCTGGTGGCGATGCCGATGTCGAACGTCACCGGATTGTCGAGGAAATTGCCGATCTGCTCGATCACGCCGCCGACGAGCGCAACCGCGTAGAGCGTGAACACGACCACGCCGTTGGCCAGCGTGCCCAACCGGGTGCTGCCCGCAATGGTGAGGGCCAGCAAGATGGCGGCGGCGAACAGCATGGCGAAGGGCGCCGTCCAGGCGCGCTCGGCGTACTGCCCGGTGATGATGGAGACGACGGCGATCATGACTGCCGTCGAGACGCCGATGAAGACGGTGAGAAGCATCAGGTTGCCCAGGAACTTGCCCAGCACGAGATGGGAGCGACGCACCGGCCGAGCCGCGACGGCGTGCATGGTGCCCTGATCGATCTCACCGGAAATGGACCCCACCGCGAGGAAAATGGCCAGCAGTGAGGCGACGAAATTGAGGCTCCACATGCCGCCTTGCAGCATGAAGCCCACGATCACCCGCTGCATCGACATCGTGAGATCGGGATCGGTCGAGATGTCGCGGTAGCCGAACCACACGCCCACGGCGTAGAGCGCCAGAAAGCCGCCGATGACGACTGCGGCGGCGAGCACCACGCGGCGGCGCACGGCCTCACGGAGCGTGTGCTCGGCGATGACCCAGAGATTCATTGGTCGGTGGCGTCCGCGAGGCGCACGAACAGGTCCTCCAGGCTGTTGGAGCGAACCTGGACCTCGTAGATGGAGACGCCGGCGCCGGCGAGATGGGCGGTGATGCGCGCGATGTCCTCGTCGCCGGTGGCCGTGAGGACGTACCGGCCCTCAGCCGGCTTCGCCGACACCGGCTGGAGCCCGGCCGCGTCCAGGGCCGCGTCGGCGCCTTCCCCGAGGCGCAGCTCGATCTCGCGCGCCGCCAGCAATTGGCGCAGGTCGCCGGCGGCCACGATCCGACCGCGGTTGATGATGGCGACCTGGTCGCATACCTGCTCGACCTCCGAGAGCAAGTGGGAATTGAGAAACACCGTGATGCCCGCCGCCCGCAGGTCGCGGATGATGTCGCGCACGTCGCGCCGGCCGATGGGATCGAGCGCGGAGGTTGGCTCGTCCAGCACGACCAGGGGCGGTTCGGCCAACAGCGCCTGCGCCAGCCCGATGCGCTGGTGCATGCCTTTGGAAAACGTCGCCAGGCGGTCGCGGCGACGATGCGCGAGTCCCACAAGCTCGAGCATCTCGGTCACCCGCTTGCCACGGGTGACCCGGTCGAGACCGGCGAGGCGACCGTGGAAGTCGAGGAACTCGGACGCATGCATCCAATGGTGAAAGCGAAAGGTCTCGGGCAGGAATCCGATTTGCCGCCGAGCGGCCAGGCTGCCGGCGGGGTGACCGAGCACGGTCACCTCTCCCGCGCTGGCTTGCACCAGGCCGAGAATGATCTTCACCACGGTGCTCTTGCCCGCGCCGTTGGGACCGAGGAAGCCGAAGACTTCGCCCCGAGGGACGTCCAGGTCGATGCCGCGCACCGCGTGCGTGTCCCCGAACGACTTGCGCAAGCCGGTGGCGCGGATGGCGGTTTGGTCCACGCCTAGGCTCCGGGCTCTAGTCCGGCCAGGCGCAGCAGCGCTTCGGGGCCGAGCGGTCCCAGGAGCGCCGCGTAGGAGCCGTCGGCTCGCCAGAGGACGAGAGCGCGCCCGTCGGGCAGCTGCAGCGTTTGCGGCTGGGCGCCGTCGTCGAGCGGTTCGAGTCCCAGGATGTCGCGATAGAGCGCAATCTCGCCCAGCTCGATGCGGCGCGCCAGCACGGGCGGGAGGAACTCTCGCACGAGCGCCCGGCTGATCAGCTCGAGATCGACCTCAGGCGGTGCGGATACTCGCGGCGCGGCGAATTGCACGAATACCAGGTCGTCGCCACTTGGCGCCGCGCTGGTCCAGGTGGTGATCAGCATTTCGGGGCCCTGGACAGTCACCGCCCGCGTGCGCAGCCGTTCGGGCAGCGGAATGCGCACCTGCGACCCCGCCAGGAAGCTCTGCAGCTGCTCGAAGTCGATGTCGACGCGCCAGGCGCCGCCCTGCCGCAACGTCCGCTCGGCCGCCGGTGTGAATCCGTCCGGGGCGCCGAGTTCGATCGGCTCGAACGGGAGAGTCGGCAGCGACTCGGCCGGGCCGATGATCGTTTCGATCGGCGCCTCGACTTCGGTGACGACAAAGGTGTCCGGCTGCAGGTCGGTGGTGGTCGCGGGTGTGTCGGCGACCGGTAGCGCGTCGACGCCCGCTTCAATGGCAATGGGCTGCTCGCGCAGACCGTTGAGCACGTGGTGGACGGCGAGCCGGACCGGTTCGACGGTCACGAGCAGGGCCACGACCGCGGCCGTCAGCCCCAGTCCCGCCCATAGGCCGCGGGACCGCAGGACTTTGGTCAACGTGCTCGGTGTTTCGAGTGTGCGTCGCGGTCGAACGCTAAGCGCGCGAAATGCCGTTGCACGATGTCAGGCGGCGGGATCGCGGGCCGTCAGCAGGGAATCGAGAAATGGCTCCGAGAGGGGCACGCCGCGGGCGCGCGTGTCGCGGTGCGCCGCGCGCTCGTCGTAGGGCACCCGCCGGATGGCGGCCGACCAGCGACCAGAACCGTCGTCCAGCACCGCGTAGGTGGCTTGCCCGGGTTGACCGTCGTAGCTGCGGCCCACCGAGCCGCAGTTGACGACGAGCAGCTGTCCTACGTGCCGCACGAAGGCGCGGTGGGTGTGGCCGCAAACCAGCACCCGGGCGTCCACCGTGGCGAGCAGGGCGTCCACCTGCTCGTCCGACGAATCGGGAAGAATGCCGGCCTCGTCATTGCCGGGTGAGGCGTGAACCACAAGCATGGGACCGGCGGACGACGGCACGCGAATGACGGTGCGCATCGAGGCCATGCGCTCGATCAACCGCGTGCCAAGCCGCGCCCGCGCCCAGCCGAGGTTGCGCTCCAGGTGTTCCGCCGCCGCCGGAGAATTCCGGCGCATGGCCTCCAGGGCGGGGCGCGGGTTTGCCAGGTAGCGGTCCGTGTTTCCCTGGACTAAGGGCCATCCAAGCTCCAGCAGACGCTGCCAGCACTCGAGCGCATGCGCGCCGAAGAGTGCAGCGTCACCGCCGAAGATCACCTGGTCGGGCGCCTGGATCTTGAGGTCCGCCAGCACGGCGAAGAAGGCGCCCAGATTCCCATGAATGTCGGTGACAACGGCCACGCGCATGGCGGCAAGGGTAGTGCATGGGCGCGTGGGTGGTGGGCGATTTTGACTCCCAAGCGGCGCGTGGTGAGCCAACACTGGTCGACACCCTTGATTCCCCCGGTGAATCGCCGGGGTGGACTCCCGCCTACGGATATCTTTGCGAAACCCCTCCGTCATTCCGGCGGAGGCCGGAATCCAGTCCGATCGAATCTGAAGGCACGCCGGATGCTCGACGGCGGGCGGGTCTGAGACCCGCCCCTCCCGGACTCTGCCAAGGGCCCCATCAAGGGAGAGGGGACCGGACAGCCTCGCAGGCGAAGCGGCTAGCTGCCCGATGCGCCGAATCGTTTCCCAGCCCCTTAGATTCCTCGCTGCGCTCGGAAAGACAGATGGCTACACTCCCGACGTGGCCGTTAACGATCACGCGTCGCCGCCGCGCATGCACCTGGTGCGGCAGCAATTCGATGCCTCAGAGGTGCCGGATTTCGACCGGCGGCTGGCGGCCGAGGCTCGGGCCGTGCTCACGGCGCAGGGCGTCGGATTGGGTTCCCGCATCGCCGTTGCCGTCGGTTCGCGCGGCGTGTCGCCGGTGGCGCGGGTGGTGCGGATCGTGAGCGAGGCGGTTCGCTCGCTGGAGGCCGAGCCATTCATCGTGCCCGCCATGGGGAGCCACGGCGGGGGCACGGCGGACGGGCAGGCGGAGGTGCTGGCCGGATACGGCATCAGCGAGGCCGCGCTGGGCGTGCCGGTGCAGGCGACCATGGATACGGTCGATCTCGGCGCGACCGCGAACGGGGTGCGAGTGCACCTGGACGCGGCGGCGGCTGCCGCGGACGGCATCGTGGTCATCGGGCGGATCAAGCCGCATACGTCATTTCGGGGAACCGTCGAGAGCGGCCTGTGCAAGATGCTCGCCATCGGGTTGGGCAACCGCCGCGGCGCCGAGACGATCCACGCGCACGACCTCGCCACCACGATTCCGGCAGCGGCGCGGGTCGCGCTGGCGAAGGCGCCGGTGTGCATGGGGGTGGGGCTGGTCGAGAATGCCTTCGACCGTCCCCATCGGCTCGCGGTCGTCGGGCCGGACGCCTTCGAGTCCACCGACGGTGAGCTGCTGGAAGTCGCCCGCGGCGTGCTCCCGCGGCTCCCGCTCGACCGGCTCGATCTGCTGGTGGTCGATCGGATGGGCAAGAACGTCTCCGGCACCGGCATGGACCCGAACGTGATTGGCATGTGGCGGCGCTTTCCGGAGCTGGCGCACGAGCCGGACTATCGCTGGCTGGCCGTGCTGGGCCTGACCGAGCAATCGCACGGGAACGCGGTTGGGATCGGCATGGCGGACCTGACGAGCCGCAAGCTCACAGATGCCATCGACCCGGTGCCGACGCATGCCAACGTGCTCACGAGCATGGCCGTGGGCATGGCGAAGGTGCCGCTGACGCTGCCCAACGACCGCGAGTGCGTGGCGATGGGGCTGGCATTGGCGAGGCGCTCGTCAGTGGAGCCGCTGCGCGTGGCGCGTATTGCCTCCACGATGGAGCTGGAGGTCTTTTGGCTCAGCGAGGCGGCGTTGCCCGACTTGCCCGGGAGCTGCGATGTGGTCGCCGGTTGCGCGTCGTTCGACTTCGGCAAGGACGGATCGATCGTCGAATCCGGCGCTTACGCCCATTGACGCGTCGCGCGCAAGCGCCGCGGGCCGCCTGACGCGCGTTTCCGGCCGTCGCCCGTGAACCGCCAGCGAATCCTGCTCGCCGGCGGCTGGTTCTACGCGTCGTTGGGCGTGGCGTTCAACGCCCTCGGTCCGGCGCTGGAAGCCATCCGCGAAGAATTTGGGCTCGAATACGTCGGCGCGGGCATGGCGCTGGCGGCAGTCGGTTTTGGCTACACGATTGGATCGCTGCTGGGCGGGCCGATCTCGGATCGGGTCGGAACCCGTCCGAGCATCATCGTCGCCTCGGCCGTGGCGGCCCTTGGAATGCTGCTCGCCGGGGTTAGCCCCGCGTATCCCTCATTCCTGGGAGGGCTGGCGATTGCGTCGGTTGGATGGGGCGCGACGGAGGTTGCCGTCACGGCCCTGATCGCCCGCGCCGGCGCCGCGTTGTCGGTGCGGGACCTCAACCTGGCGCAGCTCGGGTTCGCGGCCGGGGCGATTGTCGCGCCGGCCATCGTGGGTGGCTCGTTCATCCTCGATTGGGGCTGGCGACCGCCGGTGGTGCTGAGCGCGCTGCTGGCCGCGAGCGTCGCGGCGGCGTTTACCCGCATTCCGAGCGCGCCCAGCGTTCAGCGACCGACCTCCCTGCGGGGGGTGATTCGGGCGGCCGCGGCGCCGGTGTTGCTGCTGATCGGCCTCGCGTCGGCGCTGGTGGTGGTGCTGGAGACGGGACTGGCGGGGTTCTTTGCGCCGTTCCTCGAATACGCCTTCGCCCTCGATCGAGCCGCGGCGGCAGCGTCGGTGACGCTGTTCTGGGTGGGCGGATTCGTCGGCCGGTTGCTGGGGGCCTGGCTCAGCGGACGGCTGGACCTGATGACGTGGCTGATCGGCGCCGCGGCAGCCACGGCGCTGGCGGCGCTGCTGGCGGCGCTGGCCGCGGAGGCGTGGATGGCGGTTGCCGGTGCGGCGCTGGCCGGCGTGGCGAGTGGGGCGCTGATTCCCTCGCTGCTGGCATTGGCGGCCCGGCATCGACCAGCCGACGCGGGGGCCATGCTGGGCGCGGTGATCGCGATTCTGGGCCTGGGCGGCATCGGGGCGTCGCTGGGCATCGGACGCGCCGCCGATGCGTTCACGCTGCGCGGCGCCATGTTGATCGCTCCCGCGGCGATGGCGGCGACGGTGGTGGCGTTGATTG
Source organism: Chloroflexota bacterium (assembly GCA_026708035.1). Classification (NCBI taxonomy): domain Bacteria; kingdom Bacillati; phylum Chloroflexota; species Chloroflexota bacterium. The sequence goes on from JAPOVQ010000024.1 coordinate 42,463, forward strand.
CGATTCGGGCGCTTATGCGGCGGGAGGTGGATGGCGGCGGCAATTAGGCAATCCGAAGCCTCGGCATACCCGGCATCGCGAGGCAGTCTGGGACGCCGCCGGCGCATCGAATTTCCGGCGGGTAGCCACGAGGGCTGCCCCCACACCGAGGGTCTCGGGCCGTGGGCAGCCACAAGGGCTGCCCCTACACCGAAGGCTGCGGCTTAGTTGCCGGCGATGACGGCCCGAAGGTCAATGGCGCCCGTCACGGGGTCGATGCCGAATCCCGTGATGCGTGGGTGCAGCAGATAGGCGTCGGCGTGGTGCCCGATGCCGATGGCCGGCTGCTCGGCTTGAAGCACCGCGTCGGCGGCGAGGTAGGCGTTGCGCCGCGTCTCGGAGTCCGTGGCCGCTCCGGCCTCCTGCACGTGGCGATCAAACTCCGTGTTTCGCCAGCGGGCGCCCAGATAATCGACCTCGGAAAGCCAAAGCGTGTCGTACCAGTTCGCCGGGTCGGCGAACTCCGACGTCCACCCGGCCCGGTAGCAATCGAAGTCGCCCGGGTCGTCGGTGAACGACAGGAAGTCGCGCCACGACCGCTCGTCCGGCTGGACCTCGATGCCCAGCGTCTCGCGCCACGTCGCGGCAAGGTAGGCGGTCAGGCGCTTCCACGTGTCGGTGGTGTGATAGGTGAAGCGGAGCGGCGGCAGGCCCTGGCCGTCGGGGAATCCGGCCTGCGACAGCAGGCCCCGCGCGGCGTCCACGTCGGGGCCCGGTTGGGCGATCTCTCGTGGGAGCGTGCTCGGCGGCACGATCGTCCAGCCCGGAAGCGTCGGCTCCTCGAATACGGCCGCCGCCATTTCCTCGCGGTTCAACACCATGCCGAGGGCCCGGCGAACTTCCGCTCGATTCCAAGGGGGCTTGGCGGTATTGAACACGAGGAACCAGCTGCCGCCACGCTCGAAGAGGCGCAGGCGGTCCCGCAACTGGTCGTCGCCGCGCGCGGAGCGGTAGGCGGCGCCGCTCACCGGCGCCACGTCCACGGCGCCGCCGCGAAACGCCAGCAACGGCGAGCCGTCTTCCTCCGGGAACCGCACCACCACTTCGCCAAAGGTCCCCGGATCGCCCCAGTAGTGCTCGTTGCGAAACAGCGTGAGACCGAGGCCTTGGTCCCACTGCACCAGCTGATACTGGCCGTTGCCCCGCAGTCGTCGCGGCTGCGTCCACGTGGAGCCATAGGACCGGATTTCGCCTTCGGGCAGGGGATAGAAAATGGGCGCCGCGACCCGGGCGGAAAACCCTGGGGACGGCTCGGCGAGTCCCACGCTCAGGGTCGAGTCGTCGGGCGCGCCCACGGCGACCACTGCGGGATCGTTGTAGAGCCCATAGGCATAGTCACGGGCGCCGCGCACGGGGAACAGGAGATAGTTGAACGCGCCGCCGATCTGGGGATCGAGATTCCGGCGCCAGGCCCACGCAAAGGCGTCCGCGGTCAGCGGTTCGCCGGTCATCCAGCGGGCCTCCGGGCGGATCTTGAACGTGACGGTGTGTCCGGCGTTGCTCACGTCCCAGCTCGCGGCCGCCGCCGGCGTCGGCAGTCCGTCGGCGCTGACGTCGACCAGCGGCTCGAACAGCGCATCGAGGATGGTGAACTCGTTGGGCGTGGACGCCAGCGCGGGATCGAGCGTGAGCGGCTCGCGCATCCAAAGCTCGATCTTGCCCTCGCCGGCGGACGGTCTCGCGTCGCCGGGTTCGCCGCACGCCGCCAGGACCGAGGCGCCCGCCACGGCGCCGAGGCCGGCCAGGACGCGCCGGCGCGGCAGCCTGGGGCTAGGGCTAACGGGGCGCGATCTCAACGTCGGTGAGCCATTCACGCACCACGGGTTTACCGGGGTACTGCGTCACCCATGGTTGCACGAGCTCGTGCGACACGCTGTGATAGAGGGGGACCACGGCGCCGCGTTCAACGATGCGCGACTCCGCCAGTCGGTAGAGCGCCAGGCGTCGCTCGTGCCGGGGCTCGCTGCTGGCCAACTCGAGCAGCAGGTCCACGAAACCGTCGTTGAATCCGCCGTAGTTGTCGGGGCGTTTCGATCCAAACAGCATGTCCAGGAAGCCGAAGGGGTCGGGAAAGTCCGCAATCCAGGACAGCAGGAAGGCGTGCCGCGCGCGTTCGGCGGTCGTGATGTTTTCCACGACGTCCAGAAACTCCAGGAAATCGAACTGCTCGACCGAAATGCCGACGCCCAACTGGTCCCGCCATGGCTCCACGACGGCTCGGGTAGTCGGGCCGGCGGTCAGTCCGGCTCCCGACGTTGCCACGACCAGCTCAGGCCACTCCGCGATGGGTCCGTGGCGCGATAGCTCGAGCTCGCGCCGCGCGGCGTCGAGGTCGAACGGCAGGCCCGCATAGTCCGCGCGATATCCGGGCATCCCGGGCGGCAGGACGCCGCGAGCCTCCGCGTGGTGGCCGCGCAGGGTCACGCGATTGATACGGGGGCGGTCGACGGCATGCGCGAAGGCGCGACGGGCATGGTGGTCGTCGAACGGCGGCCGCGACGTATTGAAGGCCAGGTAGGCCAGTGCGAGTGTCGGCGTGCGCTGAAGCTGCGCCGCCCTCGGCTCGCGCGGGTCCGAGAAACGATCCACGTTGGAACCGCCGACGTAGACGATGTCCAATTGGTCTTGCTCGAAGCGGAGCAGCGATTCGCCCGGATCGTGCTCGGTGAAGCGGACGACCGCTGGGCCCGATTGCCGCGGGTGGTAGGTGGGCGCCGACTCCAGCACGACCTCGGACCGCGGTTGGAAGGACGTGAGCCGAAAGGGTCCGGAGCCGTTAGGACGCATGGACCAATTCGGTCCCTCCGCGATGTTCTCCCGGTCGACGACGAGGCTGGCGGGTTGGGCGACCAGCGCCGGAAAGTAGGCCGCGTGCTGCACGAGGCGCACTTCGAGGCGCTTGTCACTGAGCACGCGGACGCCGCTTAAGGCGTCGGCGTCACCACTGCGCAGCGCATCGGCGCCTTCGATGTTGCCCAGCATGACGCTGGCCGTGGGTGATTGGGTGGTGGGGTGTAGCGCGCGTTCCCACGACCAGCGCACGTCGTCGGCCGTGAGCGGCTTCCCATTGTGAAACTGGAGTCCGTCGCGGAGCTCGAACAGATAGCGGTGCCCGCCGTCCGCGACCTCCCAGTTGCGCGCGAGGGCCGGCTCGGGGCGTAGCTCGGCGTTGATGCGCGTGAGCCCGGCGAAGATTTCGATGGCGAATCCGGCGGAACCCGCATCGCGCACGATGGCCGGGTCGATGGTTTCCGGCGTGGTGGTGTCGAGCCGAAGCGTCCCGCCCACGGCCCCGGCGCGGGTGGCTGCCGGCCGGCTGCCGGCGGCGAGCGCCCCAATTGCCGCCGCGCCAAGCCTCAGGACGTCGCGGCGATGCAGCGCGGGCGTCTCCTAGGGTGTGGCGCCCTCGGGCACCATCCGCCGCAGACTCTCCTCGGCGCGCACCATCACCGTGCGCTCGTTGGCGTGATGCAGCATGCGGATGGCATCCGACACGCTGACCCAGCGCGCTTCCACGTGTTCGGCGGGGTCGGGCCGAATGTTGCCGCCGCGCGCCAGCAGCAGGTACTGGTGCACGATCTTTGGCACGAAGCCCGTCCAAAGGTCGGGCCGAACTTCATAGCGGATCTCGCCCAGGTTTTCCTGCACGTCGCTGACGATGCCGGTCTCCTCGAGGACTTCACGCACGGCGGCATCGTCGGGCGCCTCGCCGCGCTCGACGGCGCCCTTGGGCAGGACCCAGGCGCCGCGCTGCGTCTGCACGAGCGCCACCTGGATGCGGCCCCGGCGCACGCGGTAGACGACGCCGCCGGAGGATTCCAGATACGGCTCGTCTTCGTTGTTCACGGCGGACGGTTGCTGCGGTTCGGCGGTCATCCTGATTCGTTGCCTCCATGGTGGTGCGGGACGTCGGAGAATCCCAGATGCGCCCGGCTGGGCGTTGATTCCGGCTGGCCCTGATACTTGCTGCCGAGACCGGGTGATCCGTAGGGCCGCTCGGCAGGGGTGGTCAAGTGCATGATGGAGAGTTGGCCAATCTTCATGGTGGGCCAGAGCAGGATCGGCAGTGTGGCGATGTTGGCCAGCTCCAGCGTGAACTTGCCCTGGAAACCCGGGTCAACGTACCCGGCGGTGCTGTGCACCATCAGGCCGAGGCGTCCGAGCGAGCTCTTGCCCTCGATGCGACCGACCAAATCGTCCGGCATGGCGACATGCTCCATGGTGCCGCCGAGCACGAACTCGCCGGGATGGAGCACGAACGGCTCACCGGGACTAATGGCGACCTGCTCAGTTAACGTTTCCTGATCTATGCGTGGGTCGATGTGCGTGTCGGTGTGGTTCAGGAATACCCGCATGACGGTGCCGAGCCGCAGGTCGATGCTGGACGGCTGTACCGCGGCATCGTCAAACGGCTCGATGCGAAGGCGCCCTGAGGCGATGACCTCGCGTAGGCTCCTATCGCTGAGAACCACTCGTGCGCAACCCCTGTTGAACGTCATGCTACCGTACCCGACCCCTCGGACTCAGGCACCGCCGTGATCCTTGCGATCGACCAGGGGACCAGCGGAACCGCGGCGCTGGTCGTGGCGCCGGACGCAACCGTGGCGGGTCAGGGACGCGTCCCGATCACCGCCCGTCACCCCCGGCCCGGCTGGGTCGAGCAGGATGCGGCGGAAATCCGGCGTAGCGTACAGCGCGCGGCGCAACTTGCGCTCGCCGACGCCGGCGACCCGCCGCTGGCGGCTATCGGCGTCACCAATCAACGCGAGACGGCGGTGGCCTGGGACGCCGTTTCGGGCCGCCCGCTGGCGCCGGCGATCGTGTGGCAGGACCGGCGCACGGCTCCGCGTTGCGAGGCGTTGCGCGGCGCCGACTGGGGGCCGCGCATTGCGTCGCTGACGGGCCTGACCGTCGATCCCTACTTCTCGGCCACGGCGTATGAGTGGATGTTGGCCCACCATGACCCGGTGCGCGTCGCGGCGGATCGCGGCAGCCTGCGGCTGGGCACGGTGGACGCCTGGGTCCTGTGGAACCTGACCGGCGGCGCGCACGTCACCGATGTTTCGAATGCCTCTCGAACGATGCTGATGGACCTGGCGACGCAATCGTGGTGCGACGAATTGTTGGAGCTGTTCGGCGTGCCGCGCGCGGCGTTGCCGACGATCGTCGACTCCGCGGGCGAGATCGCCGAGACCGCCGAGGGCTCGGGCATCGCGGCCGGAGTCCCCATAGCCGGTTTCGCCGGGGACCAGCAGGCGGCGTTGTTCGGGCACCTGGCCCACGCGCCCGGCGACACCAAGGTGACCTACGGCACGGGCGGGTTTCTGCTCCAGGTCGCCGGCGGGGAACGGCCGCCGGACGTCGAGGGACTGCTGACGACCGTCGCCTGGCGCCACCAGGGACGCGTGACCTATGCGCGGGAGGGCAGCGTGTTCGTGGCTGGCGCGCTGATCCAGTGGCTGCGCGACGGTCTGGGGCTGATCGCGCAGGCCGCGGAGTGCGAGGTGCGCGCGCGCCGCGTGCCGGATGCCGCGGGCGCGGTGATCGTGCCGGCGTTCGCGGGCCTGGGAACGCCCAACTGGGACCCGCGGGCGCGCGGCGCGATCGTGGGACTGACGGCGGGGGTGACTGCCAACCACCTGTGCCGCGCCGCGCTGGAAGCCATCGCGCACCAGATCGCGGACGTGCTCGACGTGATGGACCCCAGCGATGCGCCGCTGCGGGTGGACGGCGGCGCGGCCGCCAGCGACTTGCTGCTGGAGCTGCAGGCCGCGATCGCGAGGCGTCCGGTGGTTCGTCCCGCGCAGCTGGAGACGACAGCGATGGGCGCTGCATTCTTGGCGGGACTGGCGGCGGGCGTCTGGGGCACGGCAGAGGAGATTCGATGTCACCGTCCGCCCGATCGCGTGGTCGAACCCCGCGGCGATCTGGGAGCCGCGTCGCGTGAGACTTGGCGCGCCGCCGTCGACCGGGCTCGCCGGTGGGCGCCCGCGGAGGAGCCGGACGCTTGACCCAGGTGAAACACGCCGAGCCGTTGTGGCGACCGCCGCCGGATGCCCACCAGCACTCGCAGCTGGGTCGGTTCTGGCGGGAAGCCGAGGCGCGCGCGGGTCGGACGTTTGCCGACTACGCCGCGCTGCATCGCTGGTCGGTGAATGAGCGGGAAGCGTTTTGGGGCCTCTACGCCGAGTTTGCCGACATTCAATTCGACCGGACGGCCGAGCGCGTGAAGGGGCCCGACCGCATGCCCGGCATGGAGTGGTTTCCAGGGGCGCGCCTCAACTACGCCAAGAATTGCTTGCGGCATGGTGACGACCACACGGCGCTAATCGCCGTCACGGAGGAGGGCGTGACCGCCGTGGTCAGCTATCGACAACTGCACCGCCAGGTTGAGTGCTGCGCCGACGCCATGCGCGAGGCGGGGATCACGTCGGGCGATCGCGTGGCCGGCATGGTCAGCAACGGCGTCGAGGCCATCGTGGCGTTCCTCGCCGGCGCCAGCATCGGGGCCATCTGGAGCGCGTGTTCGCCGGACTTCGGGGCGCAGGCGGCGCTGGCCCGCCTCGGCCAGATATCTCCCAAGCTGCTCATCGCCAGCGCGTCCTATCGCTACGGCGGCCGCTACTTCGATTGCCTGGACACCGTGCGCGCGGTTGCCAAGAAACTGCCGAGCTTGCGCCAGGTCGTGGTCGTGGCGCCGGAGAGCGAGACGGTTGCCGATTTGGGTTGGGTCGCGTGGAGCGAATTCGTCGACCGCCCGCAGGCCGAACCTCTAGCCTTCGCGCCGCTGTCGTTCGATCACCCGCTCTACATCCTGTATTCGTCGGGCACGACCGGCCCGCCGAAGTGCATGGTCCACGGCGCGGGCGGCAGCCTGGTCCAGCACCGCAAGGAGCATCAGCTTCACACCGAGGTGACGCCCGAGGACGTGATGCTCTACGTCACGACCTGCGGCTGGATGATGTGGAACTGGCTGGTGACGGGGCTGGCCACGGGCTGCACGCTGGTGCTCTACGACGGGAGCGCGGCGCATCCGGGCTTGGGACGGCTGTGGCGGCTGATCGACGAGCTTGACATAACGATCTTCGGCACCAGCGCGCCGTTCCTGGAAACCTGCATGCGGCGGCGGACGCCAACGTGGGCGCATCCTTCTCTGCGGACGGTGCTCTCGACCGGATCGCCGCTGTCGCCGGCGGCGTTTCGCTGGACCCAGGCGGCGGCCGGGGCGGACGTGCGCATCTCGTCGATCGCGGGCGGCACGGATCTCGTGTCGTGCTTCGTGCTGGGCAATCCGTTGCTCCCGGTGTACGCCGGCGAGATCCAGTGCCTGGGCCTGGGCATGGACGTGGCGGCGTTCGATGGCGCCGGGACGCCGGTCGTCGGCGCCCAGGGCGAGCTGGTGTGCCGCCGGCCGTTTCCCTCGATGCCGGTGCGGTTCTGGAACGACGCCGACGGACGCGCCTATCGCCGCGCGTACTTCGAGACCTATCCCGACGTATGGCGTCACGGCGATTTCATCGAGATCACGCCACGCGGCGGCGTCATCATGTATGGCCGCAGCGACGCCACGCTGAATCCGGGCGGCGTGCGCATCGGCACGGCGGAGATCTACCGTCCGCTCGAGCGGATCGAATGGGTCGCCGATGCGCTGGCGGCGGGTATGCGACGGGGCGCGTCGGAGGAGATCGTGCTGTTCGTGGTCGTCGGCGACGGCGCGGGGCTCTCTCGAGAGCGCGTGAACGAGCTGCGCACGGTCGTCCGGCGCGAGGCGTCCCCGCGGCATGCGCCGCGACGGATCGTGGAGGTTCCAGCCGTGCCCCGAACTCGCAACGGCAAGCTGGCGGAGCTGGCGGTGACGCGCGTGCTGCGCGGCGAGGGCGTGCCGAACCGCGAGGCGCTGGCCAACCCCGAGTGCCTGGACGCGTTCGAACGCGCGCGGGACGACCTGCTGGCGGCTGCCGCGAAGTGAATATCATGATTGGGCCGCCGTTGCGCGGTTTCGACTGAGAGGCGCAGAGCGATGCGGGCACTGATCTTCGGTGGCGCGGGGAGCATTGGGTCGCGACTGTCGGCGGCGCTGGTCGACCGCGGCGACGAGGTGCTGTCGCTGGACGTCAGCGCCGAGCCAGTCGTGCCGTCGGACGCCTTCGCGCAGGTCGACGCGCGCATCGGCAGCGTCCAGGACGCGGCGGCGGTGGATGAGGTCGTGGCGGAGTTTCGGCCCGACACGATCTTCCATCTCGCGGCGATCCTGTCCGGGCTGGCGGAAACTGATTCCGAGCTGGCATGGCGGGTGAACGTGGATGGGACGCGCAACGTCCTGGAGGCGGCTCGCAGGTTCGGGATCGGCAGGGTCGTGTTTACGAGCACGGTGGCGACCTACGGCGCCGGGTTGCCCGAGCCGATCACGGAGGACGTGCCGCAGTGGCCGTCGGGTCTTTACGGCGTGACCAAGGTGCTCGGCGAGCGCCTGGGGGTCTATTACCACCAGCGCTTCGGGCTGGACTTTCGGGCGGTGCGGCTGGCGGCGATGGTGGCCCCGACCGCGCCGGCAGGCGGCGCGGCCAGCGCCTTCGTTTGCGATCTGTTCGTCAACGCCGTGCGTGACGGCGCCTACGACCTGTACGTCTATCCGAATACCCGCGTCCCGATCGTCTGGGTGGACGACGTGGTGGGCGCGCTGCAGCTCCTCAACGACGCCGACGAGGGCAACCTGTCGCGCCGCGTCTACCACATCATCGGGGCCGGTCCGAGTGTGCAGGAGATGGTGGACGCGGTGCAGGCGCGGCTGCCCGAGGCCCGGCTGCGGTTCGAGATCGACCCGGTGCGGGCGGACATCGTGGAAAGCTGGCCGTCGCGCATGGACGACGCGGCGGCGCGCGCGGATTGGGGCTGGGAGCCGCGCTTCGACCTGGAGCGCATGACCGCCGCCAACCTGGACGCCCTGGGCGCGCCGGCCTAGGCCGGGGTCGCCGCAACCGCCAATGAACCCTCGCTATCGCGACCTGGCGGCGCTGGCGCAGGCGGCAATCGATGGTCGCCGCGACGTGTCGGAGCTCACGCAGCCCGACATCGACTTGGCCCGCCTTTACGCCTACGCCTATCGCACACAGACGGTTGGGGCATTCCATGCCACGCGCCTGGCGCTGGACCCGTTCAGCGACGCGCCCGCTGTGCGAGCGGCGCAGCGCCGGCTGCGCGACCTCCAGGCGCAGGCGATGCGTCCCGTGCCGGCCGACCTGCGCGCGGCGGCGCCGACGTTGGCCTGGTATCACGCCTGGAGCGACGAGGTTCTAGCCGCGCTCTCAGGTCCCGAGGCGCCGGTGGAGGCGAATGAGATACGGGACCGGTTTCGGGCCGTGATCGATGCGATTCGCGCGTCGGACGGCATCCTCCCAATGCGCGACGACGACCTTCCCGAGCAGGCGAGCTACAAGGTGCCGGGCATCGAAGTCGTGATCGTGCCGCTGGTCTACGGCGACCACATTTCGTGGAACACCGCCTTCGTGACGGCGGCCAGCGGCGGCGCGACGACGCACCGGCACGCGCTGCAAGTGGAGATTCACCTGGGCTACGAGGGCGTTCACGGGCGGACGCTGCTCGACGGCCGGGCCGCGACGGTGACCGCACCGTACGCCATGCCAATTCCGCCGATGCTGGACCACGGGTTCGACAACTTGAGCGGCCACGACCATTTCGTGCCGTTCGTGTTCGGCTCGCGGACGCTGGACGGGTGGGGCGTGTTCTTCGACGTCGAGCCGCGGCCGTCGCCGACGCACGACTGGCCGGAGACGCCGCTGGAGTCGTCGGGCATGAACCGCTCCGTCCACCTGGAGCCGGCGTTGGCGGCCCTGCGGCAGGCGCCGGCCGGTGAGCGACGAGTGCTCATCGACGCCGAGCGCACGGCCCGTCCGGCCACCGGCGGCCTGGAGCTGGCGGCAATGCACGTGGGCGACGAGGCGATGTCGCTCAGCTTCGACGAGTTCCACATCCTTTCCGTGCGCGAGGGACGTCTGAAACTCGCCATGGCCGGGGTTTCGATTGAGCTCGGCCCGCGGGATCACGTGGGCATCCCCGCCGGTCTACGCGCTACGCTGCGTGCGCTCGATGGCGCGTGCCTCCTGCTGGAGGCCTCGCTCCAAGCCGACTGAAACGCCCGCGAAACGTCGCACTTGCCGAAGGAGCTCGAAATGCGGATCGGCGCCTGCTTGTGGTCCCTGCCGGAAGACCCCCACGAGGCCGCGGCCTGGGCCAAGGACGTGGGCTTCGAGGCGATCGACGTGGACCCGGGATTCGCCGCCGGGTGGGACGCGGCGAACGGCTTGCCGGTGGCCAGCGTGGCGATTGCTCACCTCATCCCCGAGGGCGCGGCGCTGGAGGCCGCCGATGACGCAGCGCGGACCGCGGCGCTGGACCACGTGCGAGCGGGGCTGGCCGAGGCGGCGGAGCTGAACGCCGAGTTCGTCTACCTGCCGCCGGCAGCGGCGTCGGCGGTAGATCCGGCGTCGCGGGAGCGCTACCGCGAGGCCGTGGTGGCGCTCACCGAGGAATCCGCGCGCCTGGGCATCAAGTTCGGCATCGAGCACTTTCCCGGCTACGCGCTGCCGAGCGTGGCGGAGACCCTGGCCTTCGTCGAGGACGTGGGCCATCCCAACCTGTACGTGCTGCTGGATATCGGCCACGCGCAGATCAGCCGCGAGAGCGTGCCGGACGCGGTGGCGGCGCTCGGCGACCTGATGACGTTCGTCCATTTCGACGACAATCGCGGCGAGCTCGACGATCACATGGCGCTGCTGGACGGTCTGCAGCAGGAGCAGGACCTGGTGGACGCGGTGCGCGCGCTGCGGCGCCACGGCTACGAAGGGCAGATATCAATCGAAATGAACCCGAAGCTGCCGGACCCCCGCGACGCGATGATCCGGAGTTTCGAGATTCTCAAGCGGGTGATGGCCCAGGCGTAGGCTGGCGGGTCGAGTTTCCGGCTTAGTCCCCGGCTCGGCATGGGCAGCCACAAGGGCTGTCCCTACACCGACTCAGTCCCTGTAGGGGCGCCCCTTGTGGGCGCCCGGTTCGCGCTTTCCCGTTAGGCGGGCCTAGATTCCCGCCCCGTACTCGGGTACGGGGCAGTCTCTTCATGGGTTTGACGGAAGGCCGCCTGCCGTGAGGAGGCGACGGGCGTTTTGCCCGCGGCACGTCCGACGCTGCACGCAGCGCGGGCCACCGAAAATCGCGGGCAGCCACAAGGGCTGCCCCTACACCGACCCAGCCCCTGTAGGGGCGCCCCTTGTGGGCGCCCGGTTCGCGATCTTCGCGGGACTGACGGACTCGGAGTGCCCCGATTGCCGCCGGCCTACTTCTCGATCGGCACGCCGATCATGGATCCCCACTCGGTCCACGAGCCGTCGTAGTTGCGCACGTTGGGCAACCCGAGCAGCTCCTTGAGCGCGAACCAGGTGTGCGAGGACCGCTCGCCGATACGGCAGTAGGCGATGATGTCCTTGTCGGCGGCCGCGCCCTTGCCGCCATATATCTCCTGCAGCTCGTCGGCCGTCTTGAAGGTGCCGTCATCCTCGTTGACTGCTGTGAGCCAGGGCACGTTGTGCGCGCCGGGGATGTGGCCCATGCGCTGCGCGGTCTCGGGCAGGCCCGGAGGCGCCATGATCTCGCCGTTGAACTCGGCCGGCGAGCGGACGTCGATCATCACCGACTCGCTGTCGCCCAGCGCGTCGAGGACGTTGTGCTGAAACGCGCGCAGGGCGGCGTCGGGGGCCTTGGCCTGGTAGGAGGCGGGGGCAACCGACGGCGCATCGGTCGTCAGCGCACGCCCGTCCTTCTCCCACTTCAAGCGCCCGCCGTTCATCAGGCTCACGGACTCGTGCCCGTAGAGCTTGAAGATCCAGTAGGCGAAGGCCGCGAACCAGTTGTTGTTGTCGCCGTAGAGGACCACGTGCGTGTCGTTGGCGATGCCGGAGGCGCTCAGCAACTCTTCCCACTGGGACTGGGTAGCGATGTCGCGGCGGACCTGGTCGGAAAGCTGGGACTGCCAGTTCCAGCCGACGGCGCCGGCGATGTGACCCGATTCGTAGGCGGTGGTGTCGACGTCCACTTCGACGAGCCGGACGTTCGGGTCGGCGCCGTGCTCGGCGACCCAGTCCGCGCTGACGAGCGCGTCGGGGTTTGCGTATTCAGCCATAGGTTTCTCCTCGCGTCGTGCCGTTGTTAAGTTTGTCGGGCTGGTCGCCTATGTATCTTGGCAGCCGGAATTGCGAGCTACAACAGGAAAACGTGAGCCCTGATGCGTGAGCCGTTTTCGGGTCCGGGGCACTCCGAGGCCGCGGTGGAGGTGGCGCGGCGGTCGTCCGGGCGGTTTCGCTTCGTGGTCGCGCGCGAGGCCGGCGGGGCCTGGTGGCTGCACGTGCAGCCGGCGCCGGCCATCACGAGCATGTCGCGTCGTTTTCGGGAAAGTCACGCGTTGCGGGTAATGGGATTTACGCCGGTCAGGAGATCACGTTTCTTCCCGGGTGCCTGCACGTTCGCCGGGTGTTACTCGCGCGAGATCCAATTCCCGTCGGGATCGGACGGGGCGGACGAGACGGCGGCGCGGATAGCAGCCGGCCTGGAGAAGGCCGTCGACGAGCTGATCGAGCTAGCCGCGGAGTTGGAGCCGCTGGGGATCGACCTGCCGCTGCCGGGTTAGCTCAGGCGGGGCTACTGGCGTCCGGCGAGGCGGTAGGCGTCGTGGACCAGCTGCATGGCGTTGGCGCAGTCCCTGGCGGTGATGGCCGGCGGGTCGCCGCGTCCCGCGCGTTCGAGCATGTCCGAGATGAGGGGCGGATAGTTTCCGGCGGCGGAAGCGGCGCCGGGATACCGATCGTCGCGTCCCGGCGCGATGACCTGCAACCCATCGGGAACCACGCGCAGCGCCGCTTTTTCGCCGGCGACCTTGAACTCGAGATCGCTCTCGTTGGCGGGCCAGGTGGGCCAGGTATAGCCGACCTCGACGTGGATCAGCGCGCCGTCGCCATTGCGCAGCGTGGCCAGGGCGTAGTCCTCGACCTGCGCCTGGTGCACGCGGTTGCTGATGACCGCCGTCGCCACCGACACGTCGGGTCCCAACAGCATCCGGGCGAGGTCCATGCCGTGCCCGCCCAGGTTGAGCAGGGCGCCGCCGCCGGCAAGCTCCCGGTCCCACATCCAGGGTGAGTCCCATTCCACATAGCGCTGCATGGTGGGGCGGATGAGGCGCATCACGACGTGCGAGATTTTTCCGAATTCGCCGGCCTCGATCATGGCCTTGGCCCGCACGGCCCACGGCAGCAGGCGGTTGGGGAACGGCACCGCGGCCCAGGCGCCGCGCGCCTCGGCCAGGTCCGCCAATGCCGTCACGTCCTCGGCGGTGGTGCCCATCGGCTTTTCCATCATGAAGGGAATGTCGGCCTCGATGAGGAAGCGGGCGATGGCCGGCATGTCGATGTGCCGCCCCAGCGCGACGACGAAGTCGGGCTTGGTCTCGTCGATCATGGCGCGGTAGTCGGTGAAGGCCTGGCTGCCGTAGCGCTGTGCGCGGTCCTCGGCGAGGGCCAGGTCCGCGTCCGATACGCCGACGATGTCGACGTCGAGATCGCGCAGCACCTGCAGGTAGGCGGCGTCGTAGGACGAGTGCCAGTGGTTGACTTCGGTGACGGCAACGCGTCGCGGAATTGGCATGCAACATCACAGATGCGCGCGGGTATCGGACCGTACCATGCACCGTAGGAGTAGGCTTGCAGCAGAGAAACTCTGGACATTGGGGGTCTGAGATTTGACCGACAAGCAGTCGTGGCAGAAGAAGGCGCGCGAGCTGGCGCGTCAGGCCGAGGCCGAGCTGAACAGCGAGCGCGTGCAGCAGCGAATCGGCGAGGCGCGGGCGGCGGTGGATGATGCCCTGGCGAGCGATCAGGCCCAGCGCCTGCGCGAGGACGCGAAGGCTCTCGGCGCGAAGGCTCGCAGCCAGGTCGAGGAGACCCTGGCGCGAGATGACGTGCAGCGGGTGCGAGAGGACGTACAGCAGATTGGCGAGAAGGCTCGTTGCGCGGTGGATGCCGCCATGCAGCGGCCCGAAGCGAAAGAGCTGCGCCGGAAGGTTGAGTCCGTGATCGAGGACGTCGGCGAGCGCCTGCGCCCGGAGGCGGCGAAGGACGAGAAGGAGCCGCCAAAGGAATCCGGCGGCGCGTAGCGCCCGCAGCGCCTCGGCTTGACATAATCAATGACGTGGCGGCGAATCCGGTGGTTCGGCGGTAGGGGTTCGATGGCTAGGGAGGTGAAGCGATGACGCGTCACGCTTGCCGAACATGAGCAGGGTCAGGTTGGCGGACGCCGCCGCGCCGCTCGCGCTCAGCCTGGATATCGGGAGCTCGTCGGCGCGCGCGGCGCTCTACGACGCCCGCGGCCGCCGGGTCCGAAAGACGGCCGCGAAGATCGATCACCGGTTCCTCTCGACGACGGACGGCGGCGTCACCGCCGACGCCGAGGCGCTGAGCGACCGCGTGATCGAGGCCATCGACGAAGCCATGGCGCGGGCCGACTCGCGAACCCGCGATATCGCGGCGGTCGGATGCAGCGTGTTCGCGTCGAGCATTGTGGGCGTGGATGCGGCGGGCGAGGCGCTCACGCCGGTCTATACCTACGCCGACGTCAGAAACGCCGCCGACACCGCCGCCTTGCGTGACGAGTGGGACGCGCCGGCGCTCTATGACCGCACCGGGTGCCCGCTGCACGCCAGCTACCTGGCGCCGCGGTTCCGCTGGCTGGCGCGCACGCAGCCGGAGCTGTTGGCGAGCGTTGATCGCTGGGTTTCATTCGGTGAATACCTCTACGAACGCCTGTTCGGCCGCCCGTGTGGCCTTGGGGTATCGGCGGCTGCGTGGAGTGGCCTGCTCGACCGTCGAGCGATGGGCTGGGATCGCACCACCTTGGACGCCCTGGGTCTCGATGCCGACGCGCTCGGGCGGATCGACACGGAGAGCTCGCCGGTGCGCGGGCTTGCGCCTGCCTGGGCGGAACGGTGGCCGGCGCTTGCCGAGGCGGCCTGGTTCCCGGCCGTGGGCGACGGTGTGGCCAGCAACGTGGGGACGGCGGAAACGGATACGCCGGCGGTGGTCGTCAACCTGGGCACCAGCGCGGCGGTACGGGCCATCGTGCCGGGACCCGTCACGGCGGTGCCACGGGGCCTCTGGGAGTACCGCATAGCGCGTGACCGGTCGCTCCTCGGCGGCGCGCTGACCGACGGCGGCAACATGGTGCGCTGGGTGGCGGAGTTGACCGGCTCGGGTCCCTCGAAGGGCTGGGACGCGCAGGTCGAAGATTTGCGGCCCGACGACCACGGCGTGACCCTGCTGCCGTTTCTCAGCGGCGAGCGAAGTCCGGGCTGGGACGACCAGGCGCGGGCAACGATCCACGGCCTGCGGCGGAATACGCGGGCCGAGGAGCTGCTGCTGGCGGGTATGGAGGCGGTGACTTATCGCCTCACGCGGATCTACGACCTGCTGTCGGCTGAGCTGCCGTCGTTGCACTCGGTCACGCTGTCGGGCGGGGGCTTCCGACGGTCGAGAGCGTGGGCGCAGATGGTGGCCGACGCGTTTGGGCGGCCCGCGACGCGGTCGGCGGCGGTCGAAGCCACCAGCCGCGGCGCGGCGCTGTGGGCGCTGGCGCACTTGGGCGCCATCGAGTCGCCGGTTGCGGTCGATCAGCTTGGCGGCGAAGCGCTCGAGCCGGGAGCGGCCAATGGGGCGGTCTATCGCGCGGCGATGGAGCGGCAGGAGCGGCTCTATCGGCGGATGGCGGGCGCGGGGGATCTGGGGGACGCCTAGCGCCGCCGCGCTTGCGTATCCTTAGCGGTGAGGCCTTTACCGGCGACGTCGCCGGTGTCACAGGAGACACGCATGCGCGTTGCCGTCGGGGTCGACCACCGTGGATTCGCGGTCAAGGACGAGCTGCTGGCGCTGCTCGTGGATGCCGGTTATGAGGTGCTGGACCTCGGCACGGACTCCGACGCGTCGGTGGACTATCCCGACTTCGCGGCGGCCGTGGGTCAGGCCATCGTGGACGGCGAGGCCGACCGCGGCATCGTGGTCTGCGGCAGCGGGGTCGGTGCATGCGTGGCGGCCAACAAGATTGCCGGCGTGCGCGCGGCGACGTGCCACGACACCTACTCGGCGCACCAGGGGGTCGAGCACGACGACCTGAACCTGCTTTGCCTGGGCTCGTCGATCGTGGGCATGTCGCTGATCGCCGAAATCGTGGCGTCGTTTCTGGGCGCCGAATTCGCCGAGGCGGAAGAGCGCTACGTGCGTCGGCTGCGCAAGGTGCAGGCGCTCGAGCGCGGCGAGCGGCTGTCGCCGTAGCCCGACCTACACAGCCACGCCAATGGCCGCTGCTACGCTGATTGCGAAACTAGGTGGTCCCGTTCGCAGGGAACCGTCCGGCCTCGACTTCCCCTGGGGCGTGAGAGGACAAAGGAGTCGCTGTTGATGATGCGTAACCCGCTGCAGGAGCTCGTCGACCAGGGCCAGAGCGTCTGGCTGGACTACCTGAGCCGGGACTTGATCCGGTCCGGTCAACTTGAAGAGATGATTGCGACCGATGGGCTGCGCGGCATCACGTCGAACCCGACGATCTTCCACGGGGCCATCTCGGGCAGCGATACCTACGACGACGAGATCGCGTCGCTCTTCGCCGGCGGCCAGGACGCCGAGGAAACCTTCGAGACGCTGGCGATCGCGGACATTCGGGCGGCCTGCGACATCCTGCTGCGGGTGTACGAGTCCACACAGGGCCGGGACGGATTCGTGAGCCTCGAAGTCTCGCCGCACCTGGCGCGGGATACCGATGGGACGGTGGCTGCCGCGCGACGCCTGGCGGATCGGGTCGACTACCGCAACCTGATGATCAAGGTGCCGGCCACGCGCGAGGGGCTGCCGGCCATCGAGACACTGCTGGGCGAGGGGATCAACGTCAACATCACGCTGATCTTCGCGCAGGAGGTTTACCGCGCGGTTGCGGAGTCGTATCTGAACGCGCTGGATGCGCGCGCCGCGCGCGGCGAATCGCTCGACGCCGTGGCGTCGGTGGCGAGCACCTTCGTCAGCCGCATCGACACTGCCGTCGACGACCAATTGGAGGCGCTGGCGGCCAGCCGTCCCGACGCGGCCACCGAAGCCCGCGACCTGCTGGGGCAGGCGGCCATCGCGAACTCCAAGGCCTGCTACCGAATCTTCGAGGAGGTCTTCGGCGGCGAGCGGTTCCAGCGACTGGCGGCCCGCGGGGCGCGCCGGCAGCGGCCGCTGTGGGCCAGCACCAGCACCAAGAACCCGGCCTATCCGACCACGCGCTACGTGGACGAGCTGATCGGCCCCGACACCGTCAACACGATGCCCGAGAACACCATGACGGCGTTCCGCGACACGGGTGAGGTGCAGGAGACGGTCCGCGCCGACATGGACTTCTGGGACGAGGTGCTCGAACGGCTCCAGCGGCTGGGCATCGACCTTGACGCGGTGATGGATCAGCTGGAAGACGAGGGCGTCCAGAAGTTCGTGGACTCCTACGACGAGCTCCTGGCCGATTTGGACGCGAAGGCAGCCGCGCTGCGCGCCTAAGAAGGGTCTGAACAAGGCTATGGGCTTGACCCCA
Source organism: Chloroflexota bacterium (assembly GCA_026708035.1). Lineage (NCBI taxonomy): Bacteria > Bacillati > Chloroflexota > Chloroflexota bacterium. Next base: position 60,172 of record JAPOVQ010000024.1, read on the forward strand.
ATCCGTTCGATTACCCATTCGACAAGCTCAGAGCCGGCCCCGTACTTGATACGGGGGCGAACGGATTGGGGTCGACATGTGCCGCGCGGCTCTACTTGGTCTGAGGTTCCCTAGTCATGTCCTCCACGCCCCGGCTGGCGATGCGCGCCACGACGTTGGATATCTCCGACGCCGAGGCCCGGGCGGGCGCGGAACGGCTAGTTCAACGGCTTTCGGATGAGGACGCGTCGCTCTGGTCCGACGACGCCGGACAGCGCGCCGAGATTGGCAATCTGCTGGGCTGGATTCGCATTGCGGAGCGGCTGGAGCCGGAGGCTGGCGCCATTTCGAAGTGGGCGGCGGAGGCTTCGGACGGGATCGACGACGTGGTGTTGCTGGGCATGGGCGGGAGCAGCCTCGCGCCGGAGGTGATGGCGGCGATGCTGCCGGCGGTCGCGGGACGGCCGCGCTTGACGGTGCTCGACTCGACCGATCCGGCGACGGTGCGCCGGGTGAGCGGCGCCATAGACCTGACGCGCACGCTGTTCGTCGTGGCTAGCAAGTCCGGCGGCACCCTGGAGACGGCGACGCTGTATGCGACGTTTCGGGCGCAATACGAGGAACGCGGGATTCGCGATGCCGGGTCGCACTTCATCGCGATCACCGATCCAGGGACCTCCATGGCCCAACGGGCAGCAGACGATGGATTCGCTCGCACGTTCCTCAACGACCCCCGGATCGGCGGACGCTACTCGGCGCTGTCGTACTTCGGGCTGGTGCCGGCGGCGCTGGTCGGTCTAGACATTGCCGCGGTGCTGCGTGGCGCCGTCGAGTTCGGGCAGGCCGCGCTGGATGAGACTGACATTGCGCGAAACTCCGCCGTTCGACTCGGTCTGGCGCTGGGCGCGCTGGCGCAGCGGGGGCGGGACAAGCTGACGCTGGCGCTGTCGCCGACGACGCACCCGATCGGCGCGTGGATCGAGCAGCTCGTCGCGGAGAGCACCGGAAAGCATGGGCTTGGGATCGTGCCGGTGGACGGCGAGGCGCTCGGCGATCCGTCCGTCTACGGCGACGACCGCGTGTTCGTGGGCATATCCGTCGGCGACGAGGCGCTAGACGGCCTGGATGCGTTGGCCGAAGCCGGCCATCCGGTGATCCGGCTGACATTGAGCGACGTGCACGACCTGGGCGCCGAATTCTGGCGCTGGGAGCTGGCGACGGCCGTCGCCGGATGGGTGCTCGGCATCAACCCGTTCGACCAGCCGAACGTCGAGGAGAGCAAGGCCAACACGGCGCGGGTGCTGGCGGGCGTGACCGACGGCGCTTCACCCCTGTCAGACCAGGCCACGTCGGCGGCTGGAGAAGCCCTGCGTGCCGCTGGCGCGTCGGGCATGACCGCAGCCGAGGCGGTGGCGACGTTTCTCAGCGACACGGCGCCGGGCGACTACGTGTCGATCCACGCCTACCTCGACCGCACGCCGGCCCACGAGGCCCGGCTGCGGGACATTCAGACGTCAATTCGCGACCGCACCAATTTGGCCACGACCTTGGGTTTTGGCCCGCGGTTTCTCCACTCCACCGGGCAGCTACACAAGGGTGGACCGAATAGGGGTGTATTCATGCAGATCACCTGCGATCACGGTGAGGACGTGCCGATTCCGGGCGAGGCCTACGGCTTTGCCACGCTGATCGACGCGCAGGCCGAGGGCGACCTGCGGTCGTTGCGCGACAAGGAGCGCCGGGTGCTGCGGCTGGCGGCAAGCGAACCGGCGGCGGCGCTCGACGAGCTTGCCGCGGTCGTGGAGAGACTGTCGTGAGCGCGGCGCAAGAGGCGACGCCGGCCACGGCCGTCGCCTCCGACGGCCAGGCGGCGCGCGGGAGCCACGATGCGCCGAAGCCCGGCGATCCCCATGCGCTCATCATTTTCGGCGGATCTGGCGATCTGGCGGGACGCAAGCTCATTCCGGCGCTCTACAACCTGCGGCAGGACGGCCTGTTGCCGGATCGGTTCGCGGTGGTGGGGCAGGGGCGCCGTCCGATGGATGACGACTCCTACCGCGCGACGCTGCTCGAGGCGGCGTCGAAGTACTCGCGCAGTGGGGCGCCGGAGGCCGAGAGCTGGGACGACTTCGCGCAGCGGGTGCACTACCTCAGGGGCGACTCCAGCGACGACGAGGGCTTCGACCGCCTGACGGCGGAGCTCCCGGCGCTGGAGGAGGCGCACGGGACCGGCGGCAACCGCATCTTCTACCTGGCCACGCAGCCGAGCCTGTTTCCCGAGGTCATCCGGCGCCTGGGCGCATCGGGGCTGACCGAGTGCCCCGGAACGTGCCGCATCGTGATCGAGAAACCCTTCGGGCGCGATCTTGAATCCGCCGCCGCGCTGCACGCCATCGCCAACAGCGTGTTCGACGAGTCCCAGATTTACCGGATCGACCACTACCTGGGTAAGGAGACGGTGCAGAACGTGCTGGTGTTTCGCTTTGCGAACAGCATCTTCGAGCCGGTGTGGAATCGCCGCTACGTGTCGCACGTGCAGATCACGGTGGCGGAGGAAGTGGGCGTCGAGGGTCGCGGCCGCTACTACGAAGAGGCGGGCGCGCTGCGGGACATCATGCAGAACCACATGATGCAGTTGCTGGCGGTGGTGGCCATGGAGCCGCCGGTGGACTTTGGCGCCGACGCGATTCGCGACGAGAAGGTGAAAGTGCTGCGGGCCCTGCGGCGCATGAGCGTGGCCGACGTGCGCAAGCACGTGGTGCGGGCGTCATACAGCCGGGGGCGCATGAATGGCGCCGACGTGCCGGCCTATCGCAGCGAAGACGGCGTGGCCGCCGACTCGCTCACCGAAACCTATGTCGCGGCGCGGTGGTTCATCGATAGCTGGCGCTGGCAGGGCGTGCCGTTCTACATGCGCACGGGCAAGCGGCTGACCAAGCGCGCCACCGAGATCGCCATCCAGTTCCGCAGCGTGCCGCACCGGCTTTTCAGCGATTCGAGTTCGGACGGCGTGCCGCCAAACCGACTGGTGATGCGCATTCAGCCGAACGAGGGAATCTCGATCACGTTCGAGGCCAAGCAACCGGGCCCGTCGGTGCGCGTGCGTCCGGTGCGGATGGACTTCGGCTATGGGCAGGGATTCGCGGAGGAATCGCCCGACGCCTACGAGCGGCTGCTGCTTGACGTGATGCTGGGCGACCAGACGCTGTTCATCCGCGGCGACGAGGCCGAGGCGGCCTGGGCCGCGGTGATGCCGGTGCTGTCGGCGTGGCGCTTCGACGAAGGGCATCCGCTGCATTTCTACCAGGCCGGCGCCTGGGGTCCCGACGCGGCGGACGACCTGCTGGCGTCGGATGGGTTCCGGTGGCGGCGGTTGTAGCTCTGAAAGCCGCCTAGCTGCTGAGCCCGGCGGTGGGCGCGTTGCTGGCTGGTTCCCCTCACCCTAACCTTCTCCCTCGGGAGACCTTTGCATAAACCCAGGGGCGGGGCGGACCATGGGGCGTCGCCAGGCGG